>DAITQE010000241.1:0-1016 GCA_036833235.1 Opitutus sp. | reverse complement strand
TCGGACATAAGCAACTGCTCGAGATCGTTCGCGCCATGGACAAGCGGACTCGCGTTCTCGTGCTCGACGAACCGACAGCTGCGTTGACCGAACAAGAAGTTGAGGTGCTCGTTGAACATCTGCGCCGGTTGCGCGCGCAAGGCACCGCCTGCATCTACATTTCCCACAAACTCGATGAAGTGTTCGACGTTGCCGACCGGATTACGGTTTTGCGTGATGGGGCGAGCATCATAACTCTCGACGCACGCGACGCAACGGTGCCGCTGGTGATTAAGCACATGGTGGGTCGCGAAATTTCCGAACTCTTTCCGCGCAAGAGTCCGCTCACGCTCGGTCCCGTTCAACTTTCGGTGCGAAACCTCAGCGCTGCTCCCGCCAAAGGGGCACCAGCGTTCCTGCACGAGATCGGTTTTGAGCTAAGGGCTGGAGAGGTCCTCGGTTTTGGCGGCCTGATGGGCGCTGGACGCACAGAGCTGCTCATGCATTTATTCGGCGCGTGGGGCCGTCGCATCGGCGGCGAGATCGTTTTGCGTGACGCAGCCTACGCGAATCCGAGTCCGCGCGAATCAATTGCACGCGGCCTCGTGCTCGTGAGCGAAGATCGCCGCCGATACGGTCTCGTGCTGGAGCAGGAAATCGCATTCAACCTGTCGCTATCCTGCCTCCGTCAATTCGCCGGACCGTCCCTTAGGATTAATCTGCCGGCCGAGCATCGGCGGAACCAGCAGTTTTTCGACGCCCTGCGCATTAAAGCTCCCAGCCAACATGCACGCGTCGGCGGACTCTCCGGTGGCAATCAGCAAAAGGTCGTACTCGGCAAAGCACTGATGACCGAACCCACCGTCGTGATGCTCGACGAGCCGACGCGCGGCATAGATGTCGGTGCGAAACTCGAGGTCTACGAGTTGATCAACCGACTCACCGCCGAAGGGAAAGCCGTGATCTTGGTTTCCAGCGAACTTCCCGAGCTGATGGGCATGAGCGATCGGATTATTATGCTTCACGAAGGCCGCATT
>DAITQE010000240.1:0-6073 GCA_036833235.1 Opitutus sp. | reverse complement strand
GGATTGGGGGCCGCTGTCTGCCCGAGCAATGAGGACGAGGTCAGTGCCATGAGAGCCGCGAGAGCAAAGAGCTCTGGCAGGTTCCGGCGACAGTAGCCGTTAGATTTCAATCGCTTGTTTTTCATGCGGTGTGGGTGCTTATGACGGTTGGTGCTTGTGGGAATGAAAATTTCGACCGACCGGCGGGGTCGTGCGAGGATTTTGGGCAGGGATAATTTCGCGCGATGGTTCTCGTCGCCGAATCGGGGCAGTTTTTTGGGGGCGGGGGGTGAAACAGACCGTGAACAGTCCAAGAAGCTCGAGCGTGCCGAGCACGAACTGTCAGCGGGTCTGTTGAGGTCTCAACGCCATGCTAGCCTAGGAGCGCCGGGCCGCGCTATCACCGGAATGGGTGAATCTCTCCTCGATGAGCGAAAAGAACTGTCGTTTATCGGGCATTCGAGACGGTCATGTATGTAGGTGGCGCGCTCTCCGCGCCACGTTGCGGACACGTTGCGCGACAAGCGCGCAACTTACACAAGCCCGCGTCAATTGGGTAACCCATCTGGCCGAGATCGAACGCGGAGGATATGCAGAAAGAATTATTGAAGAGGCATAACGTTGGCCCGTAATTCGCAGTGCAGACCGCATCGTTCATGATCGATGGTGCGTCAGTCGGGCTTGAATCGCGCTGATTGCTCATGACTCTCTGGTTATCTCATCTTTCGATTGGTGTGCTGGCGTTCGCCTTGAGCTTTGGCTTCACCGCGTGCGCGGCGCAGGCGGGTGAACGTCGCTTTGTCATCACCGCGTTCGGCGCAGTCGCAGATGGCTCGACGCTCAATACCAAAGCCATTCAGAAGACCATCGATGCGGCCGCGCGCGCCGGCGGCGGCACCGTTGAGATTCCGGCCGGCGTATTTCGTAGCGGGTCGATTTTTCTTCAACCAGGAGTTGGCCTCTTCCTCGCCGAGGGTGCCGTGCTCAAAGGGTCGGAGCAGATTGAGGATTACCCAAAACGCCTGACCCGCATCGAAGGCCACTTCGAACCCTGGCGGATGGCGCTCGTCAACGCCCAGGAAATCCAAGGCGTGCGCATCAGCGGCAAAGGCCGGCTCGATGGGAGCGGCCCCATTTACTGGGAGGCGTATCGTCGGCGGCGCCGGGAAAATCCGAACTGCACAAATCTCGAAGTCGAGCGCCCGCGGCTGATGTTTGTCGATCGTTGTCGCGATGTGCGGATCGAAGGGATCGAGTTTCAGGATTCCGGGTTTTGGAATCTCCACCTGTATCGCTGTCGCGATGTTTTCGTCACGGGAGTGCGGATCACGGTCCCGAGCGCGATCAATGGAATCCACGGCCCCAGCACCGACGGAATGGATATCGACAGCTCGCAGAACGTGACGGTCCGGAACTGCTACATTTCAGTAAACGACGACAACATTGCCCTCAAAGGCAGCAAAGGACCGCTCGCCGAACAGGACAAAGACAGTCCTCCGGTGGAGAATATATTGATCGAGGACTGCGAGTTCGGCGAAGGCAATGGCATGATCACGTGCGGCAGCGAGGCGACCATCGTTCGAAACGTTACCGCGCGGAATTGCGTGATCTCCGGCGGAGCCACGCTCCTCACGTTGAAACTTCGCGCCGACACGCCGCAACACTACGAAAATATCCTGATCGATTCGATCAAGGTGAACGGTCAGGGCCGCATCATCAACGTCGCGCCGTGGAAGCAATTCTTCGATCTCAAAGGCGAAGCGCCGCCACACTCGGTCGTCTCAAGCGTCACGATCCGCAACGTCACCGGAGCGTGTCGCACCATCGGAACGCTCCGGGGCCACGCCATGAGCGAACTCCGCGACGTGACCCTGGAGAACATCGACCTCGCCGTGACGAACGAGAAATTTGCCCCCGGCCCGGTGGAAAATCTAGTCGTGAAAAACGTGAATGTGAACGGCAAGCCTATGGTGCTCCCCGCGCCCCGCGCCCGAATTGGGCTGTGAAAGTTTGCCGGTTCATCGGGACGGCGCTCTGGAAACGGCGACAGCCCGAGATCCATCGCCCGCTGATCCTACTCGGGACCGCCCATTTCCCAGCGAGGCGCAACCTCAGACCTTTTTAACCACGGATGAACGGATAGACACGGATGAGTCTCGGTCTGAATCGGTGTTTATCGGTGTTCATCTGTGGTTGAATTTGGTTTGGAAAACGTGATCTGCTCACAACGAGTTTGAGCATTCAAGGACTGTAGCCACGCGATATTTCAGGTGCGTCACGCCGGGTCCTGCGATCGAGCGGATCGGATTGAGTTTCACTTTGCGCGCGTCGAAGTGGTTCAGGAGCCGCTCGCCACTGCCGAGCAGGAGCGGAACGACGTGAATCTCCAGCTCGTCGAGCAGCCCGGCTGCGAGGTATTGTTGGATGACGGTGGCGCCGCCGGCGAGAGTTACGTCTTTGCCGCGGGCCGCCTTTCGCGCCTGCGCGAGCGCGGACTCGATTCCATCGGTGACGAAGTGAAACGTCGTGCCGCCCCGCATGGGCAGCGGCTCGCGTGCGTGGTGGGTCAGCACGAAAACAGCGTGGTGAAACGGCGGGTCGTCTCCCCACCAACCCTGCCAGGGATTTTCCCCCCACGCCCCGCGTACCGGGCCAAACATATTGCGGCCCATAATCGTCGCGCCGACATTCTCGAACGCCTCGCGCAGCACGTCGTTGTTGATTCCTGTTTCGCCGCCGCTCGCATCGCCGTGCAGCGCGCGAAAAGTCTTTGTAGGAAACGCCCAGTCGTGGAGAGGGATTCCGCCTTCACCGAGCGGATTGTCCGCGCTTTGATTCGGCCCGGCGACATAGCCATCAAGCGATGTGGTGATGCTGCAGCGGAGTTTGCTCATCTGTGTCCGTCAGTTGCTCTGCGCTCTCATCTCTCAGCTATTAGCTCTCAGCTAACGACAGCGTGGCGGTGCCTCAATTCGGAATCTCGGGCTCGACGAGTTTCGTGAGCTGATCGAGCGAGTCCTGCCAGCCGAGGTAGCACATTTCTGCCGGAATAACCGCGGGCACGCCCGCTTGCTCGATGTTCAACTCGGTGCCGCAGGAAACTTTCATGAGCGTGACCGTCACGGTGATCTCTCCGGGCATGTTCGGATCGTCGAACTGGTCCGTGTAGCGGAGGCGTTCGTTCGGCACCAATTCGACGTATTTTCCGCCGAAGGAGTGAGTGTGGCCGGTGGTGAAGTTCGTGAACGACGCTTTATAGCTGCCGCCTGCCTTGGCGTCCAGGTGAAGGACCTTGCAGGTGTATCCGTGCGGCGGGATCCACTTGCTCAGGGCATCGGCAGTGAGAAACGCGCGATACACTTTCTCGGGTGTCGAGCGAATGACACGGTGAAGACGAATGGTATTGGTAGAGGACATGATTTTATTTTCCTTTCGAGAGGTAGTGATTGGTTTGTGGATTCAATTACTCAACGAACGAACCCGCGCCGGGCGGACATATCAAAAGTTATTACAAAGGCTGGCTTTTCACCGCTGTCAGCCAAAGCACCTCGCACGCCCCCCTCCGGTGTCATCGCGCGATAACGAAGATCGCCAGCGGTAACCATCAGGTCCGTGCACCTCGACGAGATAGCCTTCGAGCGTGACGAGATCGTGCCGCTTCACCGCGAGGAGAGCTCGTCGAACGACGGAGTTCGCGGGAAGGCAATGCGTGTTGGCGGAGTGAGCCGCAATCACGACGGGATCCAGTGGAGGCTCGTTCCGCCAGGAATATTCGTACCAGCGTCCTGATTGGTTGATACGAAGTTCGTTCACGACCGAGGCAATGGACATCGGCCCCCAACCAAGAGCGAGATCGACCGGAGCAAGGGTCGCGGCCCGGTCATAGCGATAACGGCATCGACTGAGGACCACTGCCGTCACGTGATATGAGGCCAGCGGGGTAAGAGTAAGGCCGTCGTGGATGAAGTCTGCGAGCGCGGGCGCCGAGCTCTGTACCGGGTCACGTGCGGCAGGTATGCCTCGCCAGGCCGCTGCTGGTTCGTGCAGGTAGAGCCACGCAAGGCCGGCGATCAGGGCAACGAGCAAAAGCTTTTTCATCTCGATGATCTCCCGGCCTGTATAGTCGGGCGGAAATTTATAGCCAGCCAGACGCCGGATTATCGCTCGCTGATGGCATCGTTTTCCAGCAACTCGGCCGCCAGGCGGATTAATTTGATCGCGTGACGCTTGCTGGCTGAGCCGCCGGTGGCAACGCGAGTAAGCCGGGCAAGCGAAGCGTCGAGCTCGGCGAGAGGCTGATTAGTCATGCAAGATATACCTGCATATTTGCATACGCGAGCGACGGCAGGCGACCGGCGTTTGAACTTGCCGCGGACTATGCGTGACAAGGTGGCTTGATGCAGCCGGAGAGAGCGTGAAATTTCCTCCTGCGAGTGCGCTTTCAGGCGTTCAGAGCCTATAATCTCCTCGCGGAGCTCTCGAATCGTCTTCGGCCTTGGCATGCAGAATTAATTTGCATACGAGTTCGGTCACTGTAAAGATCTCAATTCAGACAATGCCTTTCCTGCCTCGTCTGCCAGAGCCTCTCGAGAACGCTAGCGCGATGATGCGGCCCTGTCTTCCTTCAGCACGGCCTTTGGCCGGCTGGTCCAGCCCAACTCCAAACCAAGGTCTCCCATGGTCGTTGTTTGTATTATATTCGGGGTGTTGATCGCCGTGTGTCTCGTCACAATCTTCGCTCTTCTCCGTGCGAATGACGGGTTCGAAGACGCTGCGGGCTTCCACGAAATCGCGTCGCCGGCAGAGTCTAAGGCAGTGGTGATCTCGCGTCAGATTAAGATCCAAGTGCCGCAAGAACCCGTGTCTGCGGAGTTGGAACTAGCGGCAGACTAAACCCTAGGAAGCTTGCCAATTCGGTTCCTGGGGGACGCCCGATAGGAGTACTGTCGCCATCAAGACGGCCGATCCGGCGGACGCCAAAGATGTTCGGCTCGCCACGACGCGAGCGGCAGCGACGCTTTCGATACTCCGTAACCGCAGATCTGCCATGACAGAAAAGTCTGGGACTGTGCAGACGCGCCTCGTTTCGGACTGGATGACGAGAACGGGTTCGGTCAGCTGTCGAACAACGACAGTACCCAGCTATTCATTAAAGAAAAAGCCGATGAGCACAGAGCTGATTCAAAAAGCGAATACGTTTCATTCGCTGCACACCGCACCAGGCGCGTTTGTGATTCCCAATCCTTGGGACGCCGGGTCGGCACGGGTGTTGGCGGCATTTGGTTTTCGCGCTCTGGCAACATCGAGCTGGGCGGCGGCGGCCACGATGGGCCGCCGGGATGGCGCGGTCTCTCGGGACGAAGCGATCATGATGGCTGGAGCGATTGCCAAAGCCGTCGATGTGCCGGTCGCGGCGGATCTGGAAAATGGATTTGGCGACACGCCAGACTGCGTTGCTGAGACCATTCGCCTGGCAGGGGAGGCGGGACTTGTCGGAGGCTCGATTGAAGACGCGACGGGCGATAGCAACAATCCCCTCTATGATTTTGGTCACGCGACCGAGCGCATTGCCGCGGCGGTCGAGGCGGCGCGGCGTTTGCCGTTCCGTTTTGTTTTAACCGCGCGTGCAGAAAATTTTATTAGAGGCAGACCGAACCTCGATGATGTGATCACGCGGCTGCAGGCGTATGAGAAAGCTGGGGCTGACGTATTGTTTGCGCCGGGACTGCGCGATTTGGACGCTGTTCGTGCGGTGTGTGCGGCGGTAAGCAAGCCGATCAATTTCATGAACGCCATTCCTCATCCGTTTAGCGTGGCTGAACTGGCCGATGCAGGCGTGAAACGCATCAGTCTTGCGGCGGCGCTTTATCGCAGCGCAATCGCGGCGCTCCGGGATGCGGCCAGCGAAATGAACGAACGCGGCACGTTTCAGTTTGTAGATCAGACAATGAACTCGGCTGATCTCGCGGCGATGATGCGGCCCAATGCGCAGTGAAAATCCCCGGAGCAAGGCCGGGGGCGTTGCAGAAACGGATGTCTCGGGTCCGGGGAGCGCACGCGTCCCGCGTGCCGGCTCGGGCGTCCCGCCCAAGCC
>DAITQE010000239.1:4907-6105 GCA_036833235.1 Opitutus sp. | reverse complement strand
CCCCACGGCCATCGCGAGAAAACCAATCGTCATGGCGGCGGACACGCCAGTCACGGACCAGCCGGTGTCCCGTGCGATGGGCAGAAGAAAAACCGGAAGTGAAAACATGGCCCCGATCGCCACGCAGCCAAGCAGGCCACCGGCTGCGACGATCACCCAGCGATAGTTGGTATTAGTCATCTTGTTTTCTCCTTTTGAAGGGCGCTCTCACGAAGAGATCGACGAACGAGGCGCACGAAAACCGACATCTCGTCCTAAATTTTCGCAGCCGCTTGTCCTGAGCGAACCGCTTCGTTCGTTGTGTCATTGAACGCATCATTTCAACCAGCGCCCTCGCGGCGCAAAACCAAGGAGCACATCATGAACGCAAATATCCCCCTCGCTGCCGACGCGGCCGGCGCCCTCTCGACGAAATCGTTTACCCGCTACATTCCCGCCGTCGTACGAGTCCTGATGGGACTTCCGCTTCTTGTCTTCGGGCTCAACGCGTTTCTGAATTTCATCCCGCCGCCATCGACGCCGCTTCCCGAAGGCGCCACCGCGTTTGTGGGCGCGTTGATGAATTCCGGCTACATGATGCATCTGATTGGGGGCACGCAAGCCATCGTCGGGGCGTTGCTGCTGGCGAATCGTTTCGTGCCGCTTGCCCTCGCCCTCATCGCGCCTTTCCTGGTCAACAGCATCGCGTTTCACACGTTTCTCGAACCTTCGGGGCGCCCCATGGCGATTATCTTTTCCGCCTTGGAACTTTACCTTGTTTGGAAATATCGAGCGGCCTTCCGCCCCATGCTCGCCGCGCGAGTCACTCCGGTCTGACGCCGACGCGGCCGACCCGATCCGAACTGACGGCGGCACGGCCTTTTCGAGACTGCTCCCGGAAAAAGAGGCGCTGCGTTTCGTCCCAATCAATACGCCTCCTTTGCGCGGTCTCTGGCCAATCGTAAACTGCGCCCAGGGCCCAGCGATTTTTGCCGTGCCCACCGTTTGATGATTCAGTCAAGGTTCGAGGTCCTGAAATTTTTGGTCCTCCCGAGCGCGGGCGGAAATTGTGCAAACCACTCGTAAGCGAGCGGGAGTCTCTGCAACGTCTCATCTATGGCGTGGCGCATCGACGAGCAGGTAATTCGCGGCGAAATCGACAACCGCACGCGCGGTCGAGTTACGGGACGAATCTGGTTCGTGGACCGCAGCGAACCGG
>DAITQE010000239.1:0-4897 GCA_036833235.1 Opitutus sp. | reverse complement strand
ACGCCGTACGTCCCGTTGGTGTCGGCAGCGAACCGGTCGAGGTCGATCTCGCCGGCAATGCATGGCGCGACCTTGCGGGGCGGAGGTTGGAGTTTACGAATCCCGATCCTAAGCCGGGCGAGTTGAAAGGTTTTGGCGCGCGGCAGACTGGGGTTATCGGCGACTGCACGGCGTCGCGAAAAGTTAAAGTGCCCGAGGTGTCGATGGACGAACTGATGCGACTCTTCGAGCTGCGAAAGCCGTTTCCCTGGCATTGGGGAAACAGTCTCTATTTCGAATGGTTCAGCACGGGAAACGGGCGCGTCGTGATCGAGAGCGCGACCTATCGGCTTACAATTGATCCGGCGGCCACGTGGGAAATGACGCCCGACGAGGACACCGCGCAGCGTCGCGCGAATGCGGAAGCGACGGGTGGATTTTTTCAGCAACTCGGTGACGCGGCCGAGGTCGCTCCCGAAGGGAAAGGCGAGCCCGCAGACGAGACCCTCGCCGAATGGAATGATGACTCAACGGCGGAAAAAATCGAAACTGCTGAAGACAACGAAGACGAGGACGACGACGATGCGCTCGCGCCGTGGGCGTCGGACCGCAAACATCCGCTGGCGGAGCGCGCGTTCGAAGAGCAATTGCGCTTGCGCCGGGAAGCGGAGCAGCGTGGCTGGGTGCCGGTGGGCGCGAGTGACGAACATCCGGTTGCAGATCTGTTTTTGTCGGTGCGCGATGCGGCTCGAAAATTGGCCGGCGCGCTCAACCGCCGGGACTGGCCACCGGCGGTGGTTTTTTGCGAGGACACGATCAAGCGGTTGCGGCAAGGTCGTGGCTATCTCAGCCATTCGCTGCTGGCCGCGGAATATTGCGCGCAGGAAAAGCTGGTCGATGTGGACTGGCTCGCGGCAGCACAGCGCGAGATCAACGCGCTCCGGCACGCGTGCGACCTGCTGGTCGGCGAACTCCGGGCGCAGTTGCAACCCGACAAGGAGGACAGTGACTGATTCATGACAGGCCACCGTTTGCCGCTCCGGGATTGATGTGCCGCGAAGTTCCGCGCGCGTTGAGTCATGCCGAAAAAACGTCCGTCCGCATCTCGTCCGAAAACGTCCACCGCCGAACTCGACGCCGCGGCGGACAGGCTCGTGAGGCTGGCACGCGATCCAAAATTGATTTCCGGCATCTACAATTATTGCGACCGCTGGTGCGAACGATGTTCGCTGACGAGGCGCTGCCTTGTGTTCAGGACTGAGCAGGGGCGGGCGGCGCGGCGCGATGGGCGGGCGGCGCGGACCGATAAGGAAAACGAGGAGTTTTGGGACGACGTTTCACGCAGCTTCGCGCTCGCACTGCATATGGTGCGCCGCGACGCGAAAAAGCACGGCATCGATCTTGACGTGCCCGATGGACTCGCCGAGGTGGAGCAAGAGCTGCGGACCCGGCGTCGGCGCGCAGCGCGGCAGGGCAGCGCGCTGCATCGCGAGGCGACGGCGTATTGGAAAGCGGCGGACACGTTGCTCGATTCGCTGCCGGACGAACTCGCGGCAACCGAGAACGCGTTGAATATCCAAGTTCAGCTCGGCATCGGCGCGCCTCACGCCGATGCGGAGCTGATTCGTGACGCGCAGGAAGTGGTGCAGTGGTACTTGCATTTCATCGATGTAAAATTGCAGCGCGCGGTGGCGTCGCGGGTGGACCGGGAGCGCGAAGGCGACGACGGATTCCCGAGCGACGCCGACGGTTCGGCGAAAATCGCGCTGGTGGCGATCGATCGCTCGATTGGCGCGTGGGCGCGGCTGCGCGAGCACTTCGCGGCGCATGCCGACACGATTCTAGACTTGCTGGTGCGCTTGGAAAAGCTGCGCCGTGCAGTCGAGCGTCGATTTCCGCAGGCGCGGGCGTTCAAACGGCCGGGTTTTGACGATGTGTTGGCCGCGCGGAGAACTTAAGGCCGCCAGCTCGCTGGCGCGATTGAAGCGTGAGCAAGCTGGCGGCCTGCGACGCAACGGATTGCGCGATCAAAACGAAAGGCCGTGCGAGACCGGCTTGGGCTTTCGATTTGGGGTGGCAACGTCGCCAATGTTTCAATACCCAACCGTGAAGCGACTTCGCGGGTATTTCTGATTTTCAACTTCGTCAATCATCGCGACTGCATAATCGGCGGCTGAAATCCGGCTTTCGCTATTCGCTCCGACCAGCAATTCGTCTCCGCCGATGCGAAACTTCCCCGTACGCGGCCCTGGGACCAATAATGCGGATGGCGACAAAAACGTCCAATTCACTTCCTTCTCCTGACGAAGCATCCTGAGAAAGTCGCGGCCCGCGAGAGCTTCATTCTTGTACTCGGCGGGAAATTCCGGCGTGTCGACCAGCTCCACGCCAGGAGCTACGTTAAGACTTCCAGCGCCGCCCACGACCAGCCAGCGCGAAACTCCCGCCGCTTTAACAATGCCCAACAGGTGGTGGCCATTCGTGTGTGCAAACTTCGTCGCACTGATCACGAGATCATGTCCGCGCAGAATTGCGGAAAGACCCGCACCATCCGCCAAATCTCCTTTGGTGGGTTTCACGTTTGGCGTGGGCGCAATCGAATCAGTCCGGCGAGCGATTGCTGTAATGCTGTGACCACGGCTTTGCGCCTCGGCCAGAATGTGCGAACCGACAAATCCCGTGGCTCCGATGATTGCGATTTTCATAAGCAGGCAACAGACGCTAGATTCCACCGCATTTCAAATCTACGAAGCAGTGACTTGAGTTCTGCATCCGCGTCCGCAGTGGTACAATGAGCGCATCGATCTCCTCGGCGATGCGACGAAGATTGCGCTCGGCGATCCAGAGGGGCGGAGTTAAAACCTGACCGCCGTTGCGAACCCGAGAGGGCGGGAGCCTCGTAGCATGGGGCAGTCTGCCCGTGCTCAATGCGGTCAGACTGACCGCGCTACGCTGTGCACCGCGACATTTCGCGGTTTCGAGCATTCTCGAGCCGCGATTTTTGTAAAGGCATGGCGTCTCGCCGGTGGGTGGCATGGGCATCCTGACCATGGCATCGCTGTGCGGAGCGAGCGGCCAAACAAATCGCAGGCATCTGTTCGATTCTTTGTCACCGAAGAGATGACTTCTCCTACTTCGGTGGCATATGCATCCACTGCATTCAATGAATCCCACCAGTCGAACCGATGCGCAACTGGTCGGGGACACCTTGGCCGGCGGGCGCGATGCCTTTGCCGAAATCGTCAGCCGATATCAGACGCTGGTCTGTTCGCTGGCCTACAGCGCGACGGGTGATCTCACCCGGAGCGAAGACCTCGCGCAGGATACATTCCTCGCCGTGTGGCGACAGTTGTCGGGCCTGCGGGAACCGCAAAAGCTACGCGCATGGATTTGTGGGATCGCGCGCAACCGAATCCAGGATTCGATTCGCAACCAATACCGCGAGCCCACGCACAACGCCGAAGCGCTCGAAAAAGTCGCCGGTGCGGCGGCGACGGAAGGTGTGCCGTCGGATCATGCGATGAGCAAAGATGAAGCCGCGATTGTGTGGCATGCGCTGGAGCAGATTCCGGAGTCATATCGTGAGCCGCTGATTCTTTTCCATCGCGAAAATCGTTCAGTGGAGCAGGTCGCTGCTCTGTTGGAACTCAGTGAAGATGCGGTTAAACAGCGACTCGTCCGCGGGCGCAAACTGCTTCAGGCCGAGGTGGAATCGCTGGTTGAAGAAACACTGCGGCGGACGACGCCGACCCCGGTGTTTACGGCGAACGTGATGGCGGCACTGCCGATCGCCGGCGCGGCCACGGCGAAGATCGCGATGGGAACGGCGGCAGCAGGTGCGAAGGCCGTTTCTGGTATTGGCACTGTGGTGACAGCTGCTGCGCTGCTGTTTGAGCGCAAACGCATGGTGCGGTATGAAGCCGGCGCGGTTTCACTCGACGAGCGTGAGGTGCTTGCCGCGCATCGTCGTTTGGTGATGAGGCTTTTTTTCGCGGCCGCCGTGATCACGGTGATCTGGGGAAACTGGTTTAAGCGACTCGACCATCCGGTTTGGTTCGCCGCGCTCATTCCCGTGCTGACGATCGTACCGATTTTTATCGGCATTGCAGCTCGGGTGGCGACAACGCGGGGCGAGCTCGCGCGAATCTGGATGCGCCGAGGCAACGCGCCCGTGCGAAGCTGGGAGTACCGAACCCGGCTGCGCTTGTTCGGGCAACCTCTCGTTCACGTCCGAATCGGATTCAATCCGCAGTGGATCGGTGCCGACCGCCCCGTGAAAGCGTGGATTGCCGTTGGCCGCGTCGCGTATGGCGCTCTTTTTGCATTCGGGCAGATCGCCGTTGCGCCTATTAGCTTCGGCGCATTCGCGGTCGGATTTCTCTCGGTTGGTTTCTTTGCCGTCGGAGCGCTCGCAGCCGGCGCGCTGCTTGGAGCGGGAGTATATGCCGTCGGCTTTGTATCCGTGGGTTGGATGGCGTCCGGTATCATTGCGCTCGGAATCAACGCGGCCCACGGCTTCAACGCGTACGCATGGAATTTCGCTTCGTCGGCGACCGGGCCCAAGGCGTGGGCGGCGTATGCGCGGCACGCCAACGACGCGGCGGTGCAGGAGTTCATGGCGGCGAGTGATTTCTTCTCTCGAACGCGTCCTCTCTTCCAAGCCGACCGGCGCACGGCTGCGACTCTTTTTCTCGAGGCATGGCCGTTGGCACTCTGGGAAATTGCGTGGGAAATCATGAAGGCGCGTCGGAAATCAGGACCAGCGCGATAACAATGCCGCGTGGGCTGGCTTGGCTGCGCGGCGCGGTTTATGACGTCACCCGCCGCAAGTCTGTCGATGGCCCGCCCGGGCACGGTCTTTCGTTTTGATTGCGTGATCCGTTACGTGGTAGGCCGCGAGCTTGCTCGCGCTTCAATC
>DAITQE010000238.1:0-6108 GCA_036833235.1 Opitutus sp. | reverse complement strand
AATCCGGCGCGGTCGTGAGATCGCTCGTGATAAAATGGCCCGCTACTCCCGCGACGCGCATCGCGCTCTCTCTGTCATTGCGAGGAGCTTCGCGACCAAGCACTTCCTCTGGACCGGCGTATTTGAATTTCCCATTCGCCAGCCGTTCACCGCAGTCGCGATCGAGCCCAAGCACGCGCGCCAATCGGAACAAACGGCCCGGTTGCGCCAGCGCACTCGGCTCGGCGACGCCGACTAGCCCGCCACCTCTCTGGACCCATTGCGTGAGGATCGCCTCCACCTTTGGCTCGCTCCAAAAATGTCCTCCTGACCACGCGCTGCCCGCGCGCCCGGCGTTGATGATAACCTTCACGCCTTTCGGCACGCCTTGCGCCACGAGGTCGTCGAAGCTGATGAACTCCACGTCCAGCGGCAGGCCCGCGAGTGATTCGAGAATTTCGTTCAACTCCAATCCACGCGTGAAATGCCCTGAGCAGATCCACGCGCGTAGATCGCCCCACGCTGTCAGCACCGCGACTTTGAACGGCGCCGTCCATGGCTTGTCGCCCGCGTGAAACGATTTCAGCAGGCGAAACTCTTTCACAAGCTCCTCGATGTAATCCTGAAAGTCCGGGAACGGCTCGACGAGCGAAAGGTATCCGCCAAGTCCAATGCGATCGATCGGCGCACGCACGATTCCGCGACGCGCATCGATCCAAAAATTCTTCGCATCGAGCGTCGGATTGCCACCAGCCTTGAAAGTCGGCTCGCCCTTCAATCCCGTCGGGAACAGATACGGATGCAACCGCAGCTCATGCGTCGCCACACCTTTCGATTGCGAGCAGAGCCGCACTTCGAACGCGTTGAACACGCATTTGATTAGTCCATCGAAACCAAACTCGGCAAACCGTGGACTGTTCGGTTCCACGCCGATCCAGTGATCGTCGTAGAATACGTACGCTTTCTTTCCGTGCTGATGAACGAGGTCGATGCACTTGCGGCCAAACTCGATCACGAAATTATGGACGAACTCCATGTAATCGCGGTAACGGCGCGACGGCGCGTTGTGCGTGGAGTTGTACAAGCCGCCATTCACGAAATCCTCTGACGTCAATTTGTAGCCGTGGCGTTTCTCGAAAAGCTTCAGCGCGCGCGGGCTGACCGTCATTTCGTAGTCTCCCCAATCCGAATACACGTCCCGCAGCGTCGCGTGATCTGCGCCCCAGAACCACGAGAAATTGTAGAACATCGACGTGAACCGCACCACGTTCGTGTCGCCGTGCTCCTTCAACCATTGCGCTAGATACGCCAGCAAAACTTTCTGCACCGTCGGCTGCATCGGATCGACCGCCGCCAGATGCTCGCGATCGCCCCAGTTGTTTGTGAGGTGATTGTACATCGAAATCTCCTCCCAAAGCCGGAACGCGAGGAAGTTCACCGTGTAGCTGTGCCCGGGCTCAGCGCTGGCAATCGTGACCGTGCGTTTCTTCGGATTCACCGACCATTTCGACTTCGGCACTTCCTTGCCGGTCGTCCGGTCAAAAACCTGCCACCAGGATTTCGGTGCATCGTCGAAATTCACCGTGAACTGTTCGGTGAAGTACCCTTTCAACAATTCAATCGTCACGGTGCTCTTCGCCGCGACGATGGGAAAGCTCATCAGAAAATTCTGCTGAAGCTGATCGTGATGCGTGCGAGCCCACGATTGCACGGAACGAACCAGACAAAGCGTCGAATAAATCGCATGGCCCGACTGAACGATCTCCGGCGAGAGCTGCGTGCCGTCCGAATCGCGAATGGTGTCAGCGCCCCATTTTTTGGCGAGCCGCAGCGTCAGCGTTTCAAAACCGGCTTCGCCGGGCAGGGTAAAATCACCTTGGCTTAAATCGATCTGGCTCATGAGAGAAAAGTATTAAGGTAGGGCCGACCTCCGGGCGGGCCGTTCTCCAATCAAACGCCCCACCGCTAACGCCGGAAACAGCCCATCGCAACCGCTCCATCCTTCCAACAGAAGCCCGCCAGAGTCGGATTGTCCGCATTGGCACCGGCAAATCATTGCCTCGGTCGCAACTCCTCAGGCACCGCTGCGTCCTGGCTCCCAAACAGTCCGCACGCTTGCCCCGCTGCTACCACGGCCTTTGGCTGATCCGCTTTGTTTCGACTCCATGCTTTCTGCCATGCCCCTTCGTCACTCTTTCACGTTCATCAGCTTCATCGGTTCCCTGTTGCTTTCGTCACTCGCCTGCGCCGCCGATTCGATGGCAGCCTCGACCGCGCGCGTGCTTCCCTTGGCGGATAACGCTTACGCCGGCAGCTCCATCAATGTTGTCGCGAATAGCCGCCAGTCGCTTTTCACCGAGGGCCGCACGCAATACGCGGCGTTTTACGATGCCGATGGTTTCATGGTGCTCGCCAAACGCACCATCGGCGAGGACCGGTGGCAAACGCAACGGACCGCTCACAAAGGCAACGTCGCGGATGCCCACAACTCCATCAGTCTCGCGGTGGACGGCGCCGGTTATCTTCACGTCTCTTGGAATCATCACGTCAGCCCGCTCCATTATGCGCGCTCGATCGCGCCCGGCTCGCTCGAGCTTGCGCCAGCAACGGCCATGACGGGAAAACACGAAGAGCGCGTCACGTATCCACAGTTCTTCCGTCTTCCCAGCGGCGATCTCTTGTTTGCCTATCGCGACGGCGAGTCAGGCAAAGGTGCCCTCGTCCTCAACCGCTACACGACTGCGAGCAACCGCTGGTCAACCATTCAGCCCAACCTCATCGATGGTGAAGGCCAGCGCAGCCCGTACTGGGGCCTCTGGGTCGATCGCAAGGGCACACTTCACCTTGCGTGGATCTGGCGCGAGTCACCCGATGTCGCCACGAATCACGACATCGCGTATGCACGCTCGTCCGACGGCGGCGTCACTTGGACGCGTAGCGATGGCGCCGCACTCGCACTGCCGATCACGGCGGCCACCGCCGAGTACGCGCAGCGCATTCCTCAAAATAGCAATCTCATGAATTCTCCTGACGTCGGCGCCGATCGCGACGGTCATCCCTATATCTGTACCTACTGGTCACCGACGCCGGGCGCGAAGCCGCAGTTTCATGTTCTCATGCACGATGGCAAAACCTGGCAACTCATCCCAGGCCCGGTCGCTTCAGACTCTTTCAACCTCGCCGGCGCGGGCACCCGCCATCCTCCCATTTCGCGCGCAGCCTTGCTCGTCGATACACCATCGGGCTATTCTTCTCTGCACCTCGTTTATCGCGACGACGCACGTGGCGGCCGAATCATCGCCGCGACCTGGGACTCGCGCAAACCCCGCGAGTGGGCCGATCGCGAATTGACGACTGAGTCTGTTGGCGCGTGGGAACCGGCTTTCGACCCGATCGCGTGGGACCGTTTTCACCAGGTGCATCTTCTCGTGCAAAACGTCAGTCAACGCGACGGCGACGATCGAACACCCGCTCGAGCCGAGCCCTCGAAAATCGTGAGTTTAATCTGGGCGCCCGCGTCCGAGCACATGCGTGCGTCCGCCACGAGTGAGGCATCCGCTCTCGCGGCCAAGCCCGACGATCGTACTCTGGATCCCACCGCCGTGCTCGCGATCGCGCAGCGCGCGTCCGACTGGCAGTGGGCTCATATGCCTGCGCCTGAACAACGTCATCCCCGCGGTTGGGAAACCGCGCCGTTCTACATCGGAGTACTCGCACTCGATCGCGTCTCGCCCGACCACCGCAATCGCGAGCGCATGCTCAAGCAGGCGGAGGCGTTGGGCTGGCAGTTAGACACGCGACTGTACCACGCCGATGACCAGTGCGTCATTCAAGCGTATTACGAATTGTACGAGCACTACCGCGAACCGCGAATGATCGAACCGTCGAAGAAACGCTTCGATGAAATCCTGGCTCATCCGTCGCCGGCTCTTTTGGATTGGGGCAAGCCCGGGAATCAAGACCGCTGGTCGTGGTGTGACGCTCTTTTCATGGCGCCGGTTGCGTGGCTCCAGACGTGGAAGGAGACCGGCAATCCACGTTACCTGGATTTCATGAACCGCGAGTGGTGGGCCACCACTGATCGACTCTATCGTGCCGACATCGGTTTTTATTTTCGTGACGAATCCTACCTCGATCTGCGCGAGCCGAACGGCAAAACGATCCATTGGTCGCGCGGCAACGGCTGGGTCTTCGCCGGACTCGCCCGCGTCCTCGATCTCTTCCCGAAGGACCATCCCGATTATCCCCGGTACGTGACACTGTATCGGCAAATGGCTGCGTCCGTGCTGGCCGCGCAGCAGGCAGATGGTCTTTGGCGGGCCGGCTTGCTCGATCCCGCAACGCACACGGCGCGCGAAACGAGCGGCAGTTCGTTCTACACGTTCGGCCTCGCGTGGGGCGTGAACCGCGGGCTGCTCGACCGCAACACGGTCGAGCCCGCTGTTCGTCGCGGTTGGAACGCAATCGCGAGCAGCGTCACGGCCGAAGGAAAACTCGAGGACGTGCAGCCAATTGGCGCCGCTCCGGAAGGCTTCGATCCGCATCATACGGACTTGTTCGCCGTCGGCGCGTTTCTCCTCGCCGCAAGCGAAGTCCACCAACTCGCCGAAGCGAAGTAGCGCGCGATTCGCTACGCGCCTTGCGACTTCGAGGTAGCGGCGATCGTCCCGATCGCCGTCCAGCAGAGCGTGGCGGTCGGGACGCCCGCCACTACCTCTCATCTCATTCGTCTGTGCGCCTCTGGCGCATCCGTGTCGTCCGTGCCCGTTTCGGTCCACACGGAGGTCGACCCTCCATTGCCCATCACACCAGCGACACGCCTTTCGGCACTTGGACCACGGTTGTACCGGCAATCTTATCGTGCCAGGACTGCTTCTGGTCATCGAAGGCGACCCAGATGAAACCGAGCCCGATGGCGAAGAAGGACAGAAATCCAGCGAGCGCGCGAACCAGCGCCGTCGGCCAGTCGAGCGGGCGATCGTCCAATCGCACGACTTTGAGGTTACACACGACTCCTCCCACCGTGGTGCCGCGCAACGCCCACAAGATCGTACAATAGATCGCATACATCAGCAGCGGATTAAGCTTCCAGAAATGCGGCAGCAGTATCCACGCGCCCCAGACGATCAGCGCGTCGAGTGCCGACGCTGCGATGCGAATCCAAAAACCGGCGCGGGGCAAAGTGGCAGCCGAGACAACCGGAGGCAGGGGCGGCGGAACGCCCGCTGAGGGCGCCGGGTTGGCAGGGCCTGACGAGTCGCTCGATACGACGCCAACAGCTCCCGGCGAGACGTCTCCAGCCGCAGTCATCGGAGGCGTTGTCGTCACCACGGGCGTCACGACCACCGCAGCAACGGGGGGTTTGTTGCGTTTCATTCCCAAGATCACCGTGTAAACGACCACACCGAGGCCGAGCCATGCGGTGAGTTTGGATACGACGAACCCGATAATTGGAATGGTATAGAGAAGGAGAACAACGATGCCGCCGACGAGGACGGCCAGCGCAGGCTGCGTGAACTTCCCCTCGCCGAACAGTCGCGTGAAGCGCCGGCCAAGCCAGGCGAGCATGACGACTTTGCCAAAGATGACTGCGATGAAAAGGCAGACGATCAGCGCCGGTGTGCCGATGATCGTGATCGCCAGCAACACACCCGCAGCTGGCGTGATGAGTGTAACCAGGAAAGCGGTAAGGATCGATTTCCCGGGACGTTCTTCGAGCGTCGTGAGGCATTTGTCGAGGCCACGAGGAAAGAGAACAGCGAGCAAAACGTAGAGCGCGAGGAACGCCAGCGCGAGCCCCCACGCCCACAGCAGACGCGCACTAAATGCCAGCGGGCGACCCCACAACAGGCACTTCGTGACCCACGCCTGCAGCCAATCGAAGCTAACGAAGTGAGGTCCGATCGTGATATTCGTCACCTGGCCATGAACGATCGCCTTCGGGTCGCGCGTCACATGTCCGCCGATACAAACAAGGTCACCTCCAACCTCAGCCTCCGGCCCGAGTTCGACATTGCCGAGCACCGTGACGGCTTTGTCTCTCACCGGAGCGTTTATGTAGGTGTTACCAAGGACCGAAACGACCGTGTTGCCCACCGAACCGCCAGTAACGCGCGAGCCGCCCATGAC
>DAITQE010000237.1:0-6109 GCA_036833235.1 Opitutus sp. | reverse complement strand
AACTCGCGCTCGCGCGCGCGTTCATGCGCGAAGAAGCGGATATTCTGGTGCTCGCCGAGCCGACCGCCGCACTCGACGCGGTGGCGGAACAGGCGGTTTTCGAGCGATTCCGCGCGCTTACGCGAGACCGCACTGCCATCGTGATCTCGCATCGTTTTCCCACCGTACGGATGGCCGATCGAATCGTCGTGATCGAGCACGGGAAGATCATCGAAGAAGGAACGCACGAGGCCCTCCTCGCTGCCGGTGGGATCTACGCGCGGCTCTTTACGTTGCAGGCCGAAGGCTATCGGTGAGACAGGTGGTCCGTTCGCTGTTCAGGCCGGCCACCGTTTGCCGTCACATCACCGCTTGGCCGTCTTCGGGTTCTTCGTGGTCTTCGCGGTGATGCCTCGGCTCGCCGCGTGTGCCTTCTGCTCCCGTACGCTCGCGCCGTCCACCCAGCTGGCTCCGATCAGCGTCGCTCGCGGAAAATCCTGCACGCCAGTTTCGTTGTTGTGAATTTGGCTCACGATCATGTCGACCGCCGCTTCTCCAGTGACAAGGTTGTGCTGATTCATTCCCGCGATTTCGGGCCGTGTCGCACGCCCCTCGAGCTGGATGACACCGATGTCATCCGGCACCCGACGCCCCGCTGCTTTCAGCCAGGGCAGGACATTATTATAGAGCGTGAACACGACATCGGGGTCGTAACGCTCCAACCAACCGCGAAATAATTCCGGCTCGGTTTGCGCGGCCGTGAGATCGCTGAAAATCGGGATGTGTTGGGAACGGGGCAGTGTTCGCTGGCCCGTGAGATAACCCGCTGAAAACCGCCGCTCCACCAGCGCATCGATAACATCATCCAACACCAACGCGGGTCGCGCATAGCCGAACGAAAGCGCGCGTTCGAACGCCATCAGCGCGAGATTGTGGTGATCCACCGAACAAAACGAAAGCGCCGGATCCCGCGTGCGCACCCCCGTCACGACTGTAGGCAACTGTTCCCACACCGGCCGCAGCGGCTCAGGCAGATGATTGGTGTCCATCAGCCCGACGAGCACCAGTCCCTTGATGCCCCGCGTGTGCAAAATCCGCAGCCATCGCGCTGCATTGAGCGTGGGATCGTGCAACCAGAATCGGTCGAAGCTGTAGCCGAGTTTCGCCGCACGACTTTCGCAGCCTTCCACGTAAGTGGGAATCGTCGGATGATTGCGCAGGGCGTCGGGGTCGCGATTCGCGTTCACCAGTGCGAGCTTCGCCTGAAGACGCGTCGTCCGGCTCGCCCGCAGTTGCGCCATCAAGTGCGAAACAACCGCATTCGGCTGGTAGCCCAAACGCTCTGCCGCCGCGCGAATCCGCTCACGCGTGACTTCCGGAATTTGCCGATCGCCGCGCAACGCCAGCGACACGGTATTTTTCGAGTATCCCACCTGACGGGCGATATCGTTGAGGGTTGGCCGCGACATAATCGAAAGCAAAGCCCCGTTGTCCTTCACTTTCATCGAACCGTCAAGTAACCAGCCCGTAGGTTGCGCGCTCGCCGCGCAACGGCTTGGGGCCCTCGTGGCGAGGCAGCACGCCACCTACCAGAAAACCCGTTGGCCTTTCACCGCGACGCTCGCCACCGCTCCGGCTTTACGGTCATGCCTCCCTCTCCGTTGACCCTCGACCGCTCCACTCTCAACTCTCACCTCGTCGCTTTCCGAACCCTCGGCCTTAGCCTTTCAGTTCTCAGCTTTTCTCTCATCCCCATGTTCACCCTCGGCATTGATTACGGTACCAACTCGGTTCGCGCGTTGATCGTGCGCTGCAAAGACGGCCGCGAGTTTGGCTCGAGCGTCATCAATTACCCCAGCGGTCGCGACGGCATTCTCCTCGACCCCCGCGACGCTCACCTCGCCCGCCAGCATCCCGGCGATTACCTCTTTGGCCTAGAGAAGAGCGTCAAGGCAGCCGTCGCCCAGGCGAAAAGACAGCGCGGCTTCGACGCCGCGAAAATCGTCGGCATCGGTGTGGACACGACCGGCTCCAGCCCGATTCCTGTCGATGCGAAAAACGTCCCTCTCGCGCTCTCGCCCAAGTTTAAGAAAAACCTAAACGCTCAATGCTGGCTGTGGAAAGATCACACCGGCTGGCGCGAAGCCGCCAAAATCACCGAACTCGCCGCCCAACATCGTCCGCAGTTCATCGCCAAATGCGGCAACACGTACTCGTCCGAATGGTTCTGGTCGAAGATCTGGCATTGCCTCAACGTTGCTCCCAACGTCTTCAAAGCCGCGCAATCCTGGGTCGAACTCGCCGACTGGTTGCCGTCCGTCCTCGCTGGCGTTACGGATCCCGCGACGGTCGTGCGCGGCGTTTGTTGCGCCGGCCACAAGGCGCTCTACGCCGATGAGTGGGGCGGGTTGCCCGACAAGGAATTTCTCACGCTGCTCGATCCGCAACTGGCCGCTCTGCGTGAGCGGCTCTACGAGAAAGCGTACGACGCCACCGCTTCCGCCGGTGCGCTTAGTCCAACGTGGGCCAGGAAGCTCGGGCTCCCCGCCGGGATTCCCATCGCGATCGGCGAAATGGACGTCCACTACGGCGCGATCGGCAGCGGCGTCACCGAGGGCACGATCGTCAAAGTCATCGGCACCTCGACCTGCGATTGCGGAGTGGTCTCCGCCGACAAAAACGTCCCCGATATTCCCGGCATCTGCGGCATCGTCAAAGGCGCGATTCTCCCCGGCTATTACGGCATCGAAGCCGGCCAATCCGCCGTTGGCGATATTTTCAAATGGTTCGTCGAAGGCGTGCTGGGCGATGCAAAACTCCACGTCGCTCTCACCGCCGAAGCCGCCAAACTGCGGCCCGGTCAAAGCGGTTTGCTCGCACTCGATTGGAACAACGGCAACCGCACAATTCTAGTGGACCAGCGTCTCTCGGGTTTGCTCATCGGCACGACGCTCCACACCTCGCGCGCTGAAATTTATCGCGCGTTGATCGAGGCCACGGCATTTGGCGCGCGCGCGATCATCGAACGCATTCGCGAATATGGCGTGCCGATCGAGCGCGTCGTTTGCGCCGGCGGCATCGCCGAAAAAAATTCGTTACTCATGCAAATCTACGCCGATGTGACCGGCTGCACGATGCTCGTCGCCGGCTCCTCCCAAGCCTGCGCGCTCGGCTCCGCCATTTCCGCCGCCGTGCTCGCGGGTCAGCACCCGAATTTTCCATCTGCGCAAAAGGCAATGACGTCGTTGAAGAAAGTCTCCTACAAACCGAAATCCGCGGCTCAGAAAACCTACAACGAACTCTACGCGTTGTATCGCCAACTCCACGACAGCTTCGGCGGCCTCAACAAATCCGCCGACCTCTCCCGCGTGATGAAGGAGCTGCTGGGCCTAAAGGAGTCCGCAAGGTAGGGCGCGTTATCCTTAACGCGCCGGTTCGACGCCCGCCCGCGCTCCGGCGGCTTAAGGATAAGCCGCCCTACCCGCAACGCTTCCCGTCCCTACTCGCTACTCGCTACCCGCTACTTTTACTTTCTCATGAAACTCCTCGCCTCCCCTGAAATCTGGTTCGTCTGCGGCTCGCAGCATCTCTACGGCCCCGGCCCGCTCAAACAGGTCGCGGACAACGCGCAAAAGGTCGTCGACGCCCTCGCGACCTCAAAACGCCTGCCGCTCAAAACGGTTTTCAAGGCGCTCCTCACCACGCCCGACGAGATCACCAACGTGATGCTCGCCGCTAACAACGACGCTAACTGCGCCGGCTTGATTCTGTGGATGCATACGTTTTCCCCTTCGAGAATGTGGATCCGCGGACTCACCGTTCTGAAGAAGCCGTTCCTTCATTTACACACGCAGTTCAACCGCGACCTGCCGTGGAATACGATCGACATGGATTTCATGAACCTCAACCAGGCCGCCCACGGCGACCGCGAAGCCGGGTTCATCCACACGCGCCTTCGCCTTGGCCGGAAAGTGGTTGTCGGTCATTGGAGCGATGTCGAAGTCCAGGATCGCATCGGCGCGTGGATGCGCGCGACCCGCGCGTGGCATGACTGGCAGGGCGCAAAATTTTGCCGCTTCGGCGACAACATGCGCCAGGTCGCCGTCACGGAAGGTGACAAGGTTGGCGCTGAGATTCGTTTTGGTTTTGCAGTCAATGGCTACGGCGTTGGCGACCTCGTCGCGAAGGTTTCCGATGTCGGTATCAACGACCGTCACATCGACGAGCTCTGCGCCGAGTACGAGAAAAACTACAAGGTCGCTCCCGCTCTCAAAAAAAGCGGAGCCCGTCACAACGAGCTGCGCTACAGCGCGCGCCTCGAACTCGGCATGGCTGCCTTCCTCGAGGAAGGCGGCTTCAAGGGTTTCACTGATACATTCGAAGATCTGCACGGCCTGCGCCAGCTTCCCGGCATGGCGTCCCAACGCTTGATGGGTATGGGTTACGGCTTCGGCGGCGAAGGCGATTGGAAAACAGCCGCGCTCGTGCGTGCGATGAAAGTCATGGGCGCCGGTCTCGAGGGCGGCACATCGTTCATGGAGGACTACACGTATCACCTGTCACCGAAAGGCCATCAGGTGCTCGGCGCGCACATGCTCGAGATTTGTCCGTCAATCGCCGCCGGAAAGCCGAGCGTGGAAATTCACCCGCTCGGCATCGGTGGAAAAGAAGATCCGGTACGCCTCGTGTTCGACGCGCCCGCGGGCGAAGCGCTCAATGCGTCGCTCATCGATCTTGGCAATCGTTTCCGGTTGATCGTCAACGAGGTCACCGCCGTGAAAACCCCGAAATTGCCGAAGCTCCCCGTCGCCCGCGCCGTCTGGGAATGCAAACCGGATTTCAAAACCGCCTGTGCGGCCTGGATCTACGCCGGCGGCGCGCACCACACCGGATATAGTTACAGCGTGACCACGGAAATGCTCGAGGATTTCGCGACCATCGCGGGTATCGAATTGGCCGTGATCAACGCCGACACCCGCTTGTCCGAATTCAAACAAAACCTCCGCAACAACGAAGTGTATTACCATCTCGCTCAAGGGATCCACGTCTGATTTCCGATCCTGTTACACAGAGGTCACGGAGGATGCACAGAGATCGCCGAGGCGTTTTTCTGGTTCCGAGATCGAGCCGCACAAGCATCCTAGCAGGAATCCTCCGTGACCTCTGCGCCGCCTCGGTGCACTCTGTGTAACTTCCGCTTACTTCCTACTCGCTACCCGCTACTCGCTACTTGCTACTTCTTCCATGCTCGAAGAACTCAAACGCGAAGCCTACGAAGCCAACGTCGCCCTGCCGCGCGAAGGTCTGATCAATCTTACCTTCGGCAACGCCAGCGCGATCGATCGCGCCCGCGGAATTTTCGCGATCAAACCGAGTGGCGTCGATTATGTCGCGCTCAAAGCCGCCGACATGGTGCTAGTCGATCTCGAGGGCAAAATCGTTGAAGGCTCGCTCCGGCCATCGTCCGACACGCCCACGCACCGCCGTCTTTTTCTGGCATTTCCCGATATCGGCGGCGTCGTGCACACGCACTCGTCGCACGCGACGGCGTTCGCCCAAGCAGGACGCGAAATTCCGATCTTCGGCACGACGCACGCCGATTATTTTTACGGCAACATTCCCGTTACCCGTAAAATGACGCCCGCTGAAATCGGCGGCGGCGCCTACGAGTGGGAAACGGGAAACGTGATCGTCGAGCGTTTCACTCAACAACAACTCGACCCGCATGATTTTCCTGCGGTGCTCGTAAACCGTCACGCGCCATTTACGTGGGGCAAAACCGTCGCGAAGGCCGTCGAGGTCGCCGTCGCGGTCGAGTGCATCGCCGACATGGCGCTGATGAGCCTCCACCTCGACCCGGCGCTTCCGACGATCGAGCCCGAGTTGCTCAACAAACATTTCAAGCGCAAGCACGGCCCCGGCGCCTACTACGGCCAGAAGTAAAAACCCCTCGTGCGGCTTGCCTTGCCGCAGGCGGCAACAAGGTAGGGCCCGACCTTCGGGCGGGCCGTCCGGAAGGTAGCGGCGGTTGTCCCAACCGCCTTGAGCGCGTCCCTCACTAGGCGTGAATCGACCGCGCGCCCAAGCCTCAGACCTCCTGATCCCCGCCGGAGAGGCGGGGTTAGTGTGG
>DAITQE010000236.1:0-6118 GCA_036833235.1 Opitutus sp. | reverse complement strand
GTGGCAGTTCGGACTGATCGGAATCTTTCGAAGGTTTTTTCTTGGGCATCTCGCGCGGAAAGTGGGCAAAGAGCAGGGTTTGGCGGCGGTTAGCGATAACTTTTTCTCCGGCTTCACTTCGTCGGGTCAAGTCTCACGTCGCGGCGCGCTGATCCACGCGTCCACTCGCGGAGTTTCCGAGTAAGTAGCGCGCTTGCCGCGCTACGTTGCGCGGCGAGCGCGCAACCTACTATCGAGCAGCCGTGTGGCACCAGACGGGACTGCGAAACGCCCGCGCCACGTTTTGAACGCCGCCCCATTACTTGCCCGCGGTCGTCTGCATAGGCGATTTCAACTCCGCAACCGCGGCATCCAATTCAGGATCCCGGGCCGAACACAGATCCGCCAGCGTTGGCGGCGGAACGACCCGATCTGGAATCACACCGTTACCTTCAAGTCGAAGGCCGTTCAACCCGACGTAATCCATCACCGGCACTTGCATGGTGCCTCCATCGGGCAACCGATATGTTCGCGAGAACATCACCGCGCCGGCCGTCCGTCGGCCAACAACTTCGGCCCGCCCATGGTACTGCAACACGTGAGAAAAAATCTCCGCCGCACTGGCCGTCAACGGGCCAGTCAGGAGTACCACGCGTCCTTTGTAGTGAGCCGACAACCACGATAAGCTGCGCGTTTCACGCTGCGTTCCATTGCGCCGAATCATGCGGCCTTCCGCGATCCGCTTCGGAAAGAATTCCGCCAAGGCCACGCTTAACGCGAGCGCGCTGCCACCGGAATTCTGCCGTAAATCGACCACGACGCCCGGTGCGGCCGCATGTTGCTTCAACTGGTGGCTGAGCCAGCTGAGGGATTCGCGACCAAACTTATCGAATCTCAGATATAGAATTCCCTTGCCCAACTCGCGCATTTCCAGCCGCTCGAAAGTGAGCAGTTCTGGCACCAATGAAAATTCCCGCGGCTTGTTCTCGGCATCGATAAACCCATACGTCACGGGCTTACCCACGCGTGAAACAAAGACCTCGTTATCCCGCAGCGGCCTACCATTGCGCGAAACCGCAAGCCACCCCAGTCGGACACCGGCTCGGTCCGCTGGGCCGCCCGGAACGACATCGGTGATCACGCGCTGACCCTCGACCACTTGCCATCTGATACCCACGGCGGCGCGATGATCCGTTTGAAATTCAAAAGCGCGTCGCGGGGCCAGCGCAGCGAGATGCGATTCTTTCAATTCCGCACACATGCGATTGAGCACGAGATAAAGGGCTGCTTCATCCGGTGCGGCGACAGCCTCGGGGCGGTAACGTTCGCGCGCCGCCGCCCAGTTCCCGCCGCGAAAGTGAGCGTCGAAAAATTTGCCGTTCACCAGCTCCCAGACCCGATCGAATACCCGTTTGTTGAGCGCCGCACGCTGGGTCGCGTTCAGAGCTGGCGCCTCGTGATACTCGGTCGGTCGCGTAACGCACCCGCCAAAAAACAGGCCGGCAATCGCCAGCGCCACGCAGACCCAGCGCTTCACGTGCGGGCGCATCGACTCACACCTCGATCAGATCTTTTTCGATCTTAAGGTTACCAATGATGAAGTCCTGTCGCTCCGGCGTGTTCTTGCCCATGTAGAAACCCAACAGTTCACCGCTGTCGTGGAGGTGCGCGAGCGTGAGCGGATCGAGCCGAATATTCTCACCAATGAAGTCCTTGAATTCGCCCGCGGAAATTTCGCCGAGGCCTTTGAATCGGGTGATCTCATGGCTCGCGCCAAGTTCCGCGATGGCGGCCTGCTTTTCCTGGTCGGAATAGCAATAGATCGTGCGCTTCTTGTTGCGCACGCGGAAAAGCGGCGTGTCCAGAATGAAGAGATGCCCGTTGCGAATAAGGTCCGGGAAAAACTGCAGGAAAAAAGAGATCAGCAGCAGTCGGATATGCATGCCGTCAACGTCCGCATCCGTCGCGATCACCACCTTGTTGTACCGCAGTCCGTCCAAACCATCTTCAACGTTCAGCGCCGACTGCAGGAGATGAAATTCCTCGTTCTCGTAGATGACTTTTTTCGAAAGTCCAAACGTGTTCAGCGGTTTTCCCTTCAACGCAAAGACCGCTTGCGTCTGCACATCGCGCGTCGCCGTGAGCGAGCCAGCAGCAGAATCTCCCTCGACGATAAACAGCGTGCTTTCTTCCGCGCGCGGATTTCGATCGCCGAGATGAAGACGGCAATCGCGCAGCTTGCGATTGTGCAGAGACGCTTTCTTCGCCCGATCGCGCGCGAGGCCGCGAATCCCCGCGAGTTCCTTCCGTTCGAGTTCGCTCTCTTCGATTTTCCCGCGAAGCGCCTCCGCCATTTCCTTGTTCTTGTGCAGATACACGTCGAGCGACTGCTGCATGAACTTCCCGATAAACTCGCGAATCGAAGGTCCACCCGGCGCGATGTCCGCTGAACCGAGCTTGGTTTTTGTCTGCGACTCGAACACCGGCTCCATCACGCGCACCACAATCGCCGCATCGATCGACTGACGGATGTCCGCAGCCTCGTAGTCTTTCTTGAAAAAATTACGGATCGTATCGACAAGCGCTTCGCGAAACGCCGCGAGGTGCGTTCCGCCCATGGTCGTGTGCTGGCCGTTGACGAACGTATAGTATTCTTCGCCGTAGTGCGCACCGTGCGTGAACGCCACTTCGATGTCCTCTCCCTCGAGGTGGACAATCGGATACAGTGGTTCGCCGCTGAGGTTTTTCTGTAGCAGATCCTTCAGTCCGTTCTCCGATCGGAATGATTTCCCGTTGAACGTCAGCGTGAGGCCGCGATTCAGAAACGCGTAATTCCACAGCATGTCCTCGATGAACTCGTTGCGGAATTTGAAATCTTTTCCGAACAGCGCCTCGTCCGGCGTGAACTCGATCAGCGTGCCGTTGCGCTCGTCCGTCTTCGCGATCTTTGCGTCTTTCTTCAACTTCCCTTGCTCAAACTCGACCACTTTGGTCTGCCCTTCGCGAAACGCCTGAGCACGATAATTAATCGAGAGGGCGTTCACTGCTTTCTGACCAACACCGTTTAAGCCGACAGCTTTTTTGAACGTCTCGCTGTCGTACTTCGCGCCGGTGTTAATGACGGACACGCACTCCACCAACTTGCCGAGCGGAATTCCGCGGCCGTAATCGCGCACGCGCACCGTCCGGTCGACGAGTTCAACCTCGATCTTTCGCCCATGGCCCATCGTGAACTCGTCGATGGAGTTGTCGATCGACTCCTTGAGCAAAACGTAAATGCCGTCCTCGGCGTGAGTGCCGTTGCCCAATCGCCCGATATACATGCCGGGGCGAAGGCGAATATGTTCAGTCGACGAGAGGGTCTTGATGCTCGCTTCAGTGTAAGCTTGGGCCATGGTGCGTTTCCAAGACACAGAGGGAGCGCAGTGCGATCTGACAAGCGCAATTCGGTGGGACGAATCGACGGCGCGTTCGAATTGATTGGCGGCGTAGAGGCGTTTCGCGTCGGATTTCCTGTGATCACCAGATGATGTCCATGAATTTACGAACGGCCATTTCACCTCGGCTCGTTGGCATTTTTGCTCTCGCCTGCCTCGTGCCTCTCGCGTTCGCGCTCTACACGCAACACGCGTGGGAGGACTACTACATCACCTTTCGCGCGAGCCGAAATCTGGCGACCGGTCATGGTCTGGTGTTCAACATTGGTGACCGGCTGCAGACGTTCACCTCGCCGATTGGCGTGTTGCTCCCTGCGCTCGCCAGCGCGCTCACCGGAAATTCGTCCGACGCTGGAGCGCTCTGGATTTTTCGTGCGCTGTGCATCGGCGCGTTCGGAGTCACGGCCACTGTGCTGTTCGCGACCGCGACGCACTTGCGGTATTCCGCGATCGCCGCGGCCGCGCTGGTCGGATGGTTGATCACGGACGCGAAAAGCGTGGATTTCACGATCAACGGCATGGAGACCGCGTTTCTGCTGCTCGGGTTTGCCGCGACGTTTTGGGCCATGTTCGGCAACAGTTCACGACCTGCGTTGCACCTCGGACTCGCCTGGGGCGCGCTGATGTGGACGCGTCCGGACAGTTTTATTTATATCGGACTCTTCGCGACCGCGGTGCTCTTGTTTAATCAACAACCGAAGACGGGGCGCAGCCGCGTGGAGTGGCTGAGACTTTTCCTCTATGCCGGCGTAGTCGCCGCCATCGTTTACCTGCCCTGGTTTCTGTTCGCGTGGAGTTATTATGGTTCGCCGGTGCCGCACACGATCGTTGCGAAAGGCACTGCGGCTGGGCCAAAGACGTTGAGCGGCTTCTGGTATTTCCTCGGAAATATCCGACACTGGGCTTGGTCGCCGCGTGGCACCTTCGAACTATTGTTCATGCCCACGTACGTGATCTACGACGGATGGCCCGTTGGCGTTCGCTTCGTCGGCCGCATCCTCGCGATGGTCTGTTCGATCGCGTGGATTGTGCCGGGCGTGCGAACAGAAACGAAGGCGTCGTCATTCGCCCTGCTCGGCAGTCATCTGTACTTATCATATTTTCCACCATTCGTTTTCCCGTGGTATCTTTGCCTGCCAACGCTGCTCGGGTTTGTGACCCTGGCGGGTTTGCTCAGCCAGGGAAGTTCGACGCTCCGCGCCCTGCGGTTTCCTGGGGCCGCCGTACTCGCAGTTGTGATCAGCGTCACCTTGATTCTCCCGACACTCGCGGTGAACGGCTGGCTCACGCTGCAATCCGCTCGCCAACTGAAGGCGCAGGAGGAGTTGATCGAGATCGGGAACCGGCGCGAAATCGGTCTATGGCTACGCGCGCACGCCGCGCCCGGTGACACCGTGATGCTGGAACCGCTTGGGTACATTGGCTACTACTCAGGACTCAAGACGTACGATATTCCCGGCCTTTCCTCTCGCGAAGTGGTAAACGTAATACGTCGCGTTGGCTATTCGTGGGGATCGCTTGTCGCCGAGCTAAAACCAGATTGGATCGTCCTCCGGCCGCACGAAATTGCGGCAATCGGGCAAACGCAGCCTCAGCTCCTCGCACAAAATTACGTGCGCATGCGTGAGTTCAACGTACGCGACAAGGTCTCGCAGCTGGATGTTCACGGTCGCGATTATCTGGCGTTCGACAGCCAATTTACTGTTTTCCGAAAACGACATTGATCGAATCTCACCGACCAGGCATCCACGTGAACCGCTGCCCGTTATCGGGGTCCTTGGCGACTGGATGGCATCCACTCATCCTTTATCTCAGATGAAAAAAACTCTGCTCTATCTCTCCATCGGCCTGCTCGTTCTCATCGTCGCTGTTTACGTCACGCTGCAGTTCTTCCTGGGATCGATCGTGAAAACGAGCGTGAACCAAATGGGCCCGCGCGTTACGCAATCGAAGGTCCAGCTCGCGAGCGCTTCGATTTCACCGCTCTCGGGCGCCGGTACGATTACCGGCTTCTCCGTTGATAACCCAGCCGGTTGGAGCACGGGGCGAGCGCTGTACGTCGGCGAAGTGCAATTCAAAGTCGAACCACTTTCCATCCTGCGCGATACCGTTGTGATCAACGATCTCACGGTAGAGCGGCCGGAGTTCGTCTATGAGACAAAGATCGTCTCGAGCAACATCGGCGACCTCCTCAACAATATCAAAACCGCTGTCGGTGGCACTGATTCTCCACAGAAAGCCGGCGAAAAGCCGCGCAAATTCATCGTGAAACATTTTCGGATGAACGACGCAAAAGTGACCGTTGGCGTCGGAGTCGCCGCCGTGCCGCTGAACGTGCCAACGGTTGAATTAACGGATCTGGGCGTCAAAGAAGGCGGACTCACGTCAGCTCAGCTGTCTGTGGCCGTGATGAAAGAAGTGATGCCCCAGATTATCACCGCCACCACGAGCGCGGCCGGGACCATCGGCGGAACGCTTGGCAGCGCCGCGAGTGCAGCCGTGAAGAAAGCGAGCGAAGGTCTCCAGAAATTTCTCGGCACCGGCAAGAAATAGCGCCCGAAGAAACAGCTCAAGCCGGAGTAGCGGGCCGAACTCTCCGTTCGTTCGATGGAGTTCACCAGCCGTTCTCCCGCACTCCGCTCGAGAACGGGCGCATCTGCGAGTTGTCGGTGAATAGTAGCGCGGGCTTCCAGCCTGCATCC
>DAITQE010000235.1:0-6122 GCA_036833235.1 Opitutus sp. | reverse complement strand
GCCTCACTCTTTAGTGAGTTGTTCGGTGTCTCCCGTGCCATATTACAAGGAGATGATGGTTTTTGGGCGGGGTGGTCAGGCGTTCGGAGATTTGCCGCATCGGGATAAACTCCGAGCCGTTAGTCCGACGTGCTCGCAAATGAAATTGCGCCTGATCGGCTACGACGCCGGAATCCACCGATGCGCTGTTTAGGAATCGATTTTGGCACCCGCCGTATCGGGCTGGCGTTTGGCGATGAGCTGGGCGTGGCGACGCCATTGCCCGCGCTCGTAGAAAATGACGCAGGCCAGCGTTGGGAGGCGTTGCTTGAAACTGCGCGGCGGCGGCGCGTGACGGACCTGGTGCTCGGTCATCCGCTTAACATGGACGACACGGTCGGACCGAAAGCGAAAGAAGCTGAAGCGCTCGCGGAGCGCTTGCGCGCGCAACTCGGAGTGCCGGTGCATTTGGTTGATGAACGGCTGACCAGTTATGAGGCGGAATCCACGATTGCCAAAGCGAAGCGGCGAGAGGTGCGCGCAAGCGGTTTGATTGATTCCAGAGCCGCCACACTCATCCTCCAGGATTTTCTCGATCAAAAGCTGCCGCTATCCGCGCCGCCGGAGAATGATCAGCAATGAGCGCAGCTCGATGGAAATGCGTGTGTGCCTACGACGGCGGATCGTTCGCCGGGTGGCAGAGCCAGGCGCGTGCGAACGCCGTGCAGGATGTCATCGAGGCGCGGCTGTCGGAAATTTTCGGCAAACCGATGCGTATCCATGGAAGCGGCCGGACGGATGCCGGGGTGCATGCGCTGAGCCAGGTGTTTCACTTCGATGCCGAGTGGCGGCATGCTCCTGAGAAATTGCTCGCGGCATTTCGTATTGGGCTGCCAGCGACGATTCAGGTGAAATTGGTGCGGCAGGTCGTGGCCGGTTTTCATGCTCGATTCGATGCGACGGGGAAGCGCTATGAATATCGCATTCACCAGGGAGACGCGGATCCATTTGTGCGCCCGTACGCATGGATAGTTTATCGACCGTTGGATGTCGCCGCGATGCAGGCCGCGGCCACGCTGCTCGTGGGGCGGAAGGATTTTCGTGCCTTTACCGCGCTCAATGGCCCGAAGCGCGAGGACACCGTCCGCGACTTGCGACGGCTGAGTGTGAGCCGGCGCGGTCGGTTTATCCGAATTACGGCCGAGGCTGATGGGTTTCTGTACAAGATGATGCGCAGCCTCGTCGGCGTGCTGGAATCGGTCGGCGAAGGGAAACTGACGCCCGAGCGCGTGGGAGAGATCCTCGCTTCACGAACGCGAACGGCCTTGGTGCAAACGGCGCCGCCGCAAGGATTATTTTTGACGAAGGTCTTCTACGATTGATGAACGGACGCGTGGAAAACTTTCTGCGAGGATTGGGCGACGTTGTGTTTCCGCCGATCTGTGTGCACTGCCGCGGGATCGTGCCAGGCGACGGCGAGTTCCGTCACCTGTGTCCGAAGTGTTCCAGCCAGTTGGACTATGTGCGACCCCCGAACTGCTCAACGTGTGGACATCCGTTCTATGGCATAGTTGAAGGCGAACGGATGTGTCCGCATTGCGAAGGTTTGGCGCCGGCTTTTCGCGAAGGCCGAACCGCGGTTTTGCTCAAGGGACCTGGCCGCGCGTTGATTCACGAGCTAAAATATCACAGCGGACTCTACGTCTTGTCGGATATGCAGGAAATTTTTCGCCGCATTCCCGGATTGGTTGAAATGGCGCGTGGCGCAACGCTGGTGCCGGTACCACTGCATTCGCGCAAGGAGCGCGAGCGCGGTTACAACCAAAGCGAGCTGATTGCAGAAGCTCTCGCGCGGGCAACGGGCGGAAGCGCGTCGGTCGAGCGATTGTTGCGGCGAAGCGTCGATACGGTCTCTCAAACGCAGTACGACCGCCGGACGCGGCGGTTGAATCTCAAAAATGCCTTTGCACTAGCTTCTGACGTGGTCATATCTCCCGACCATCATTACATCTTGGTTGATGACGTTTTCACGACCGGTTCTACCCTCAACAGCTGCGCACAAACGATCCGCCGAGCAGGCGGTTTGAACTTGGACGTCATCACATTCGGCCACGGTTAACACATCATGACCCATTTCGATAAACCGACCTACACGGTTCGCAAAACGCGGAAGAAAGAGATTCCGCAAGGGCTCTACACGAAGGATCCGGTAACGGGTGAGGCGATCTTCACCAAGGAAATTGAAGACAATTGCATGGTGGTCCCGAAGAGCGGCCACCATTTCCCGATTGGGGCGCGAGAGCGAATCGCGAAGCTGGTTGATCCCAATTCTTTTGTGGAAACGAACGCCAGCATTCGTTCGGCCGATCCGCTCCAATTTGTCGATACGGCGCCTTATCCCGCCCGAATTAAGCGCTATGAGAAGGAGAGTGGACTTTTGGAGGCCGTCATCACCGGCACCGTGAAGATTCACGGCATCGACGTGTCACTGGCGGTGATGGACTTCCGCTTTTGCGGCGGCGCGATGGGCTCGGCGACCGGTGAAAAAATAACCCGCGCGGTCGAACTCGCGATCGAGAAGAAAATTCCGTGCATCATCTTCAGCTCCTCCGGGGGCGCGCGCATGCAGGAGGGAATTCTGTCGTTGATGCAAATGGCTAAAACGAGTGCTGCGCTCGGTCGGTTGGCCGAAGCGAAATTGCCTTTCATTTCAGTCCTCACGCATCCGACGTCTGGCGGCGTGACGGCGAGTTTCGCCACGCTTGGCGATGTGATTATCGCGGAACCGAAAGCGTTTATTGGTTTCGCAGGGCCCGTTGTCATCAAAGCAACGACAAAGCAAACGCTGCCGCCCGGATTCCAGAGCGCGGAGTTCTTGTTCAAGCACGGTTTGATCGATCAAATCGTGGACCGGACAGAGATGCGGGACCGATTGCGCGATCTGCTGCAGGCGTTGTACGTTCGTAAAAAGGAAGCCTCGACTCCGACCGGCAAAAACACGGGCAGGAGTTGAAGCGCGGCCCTAGAAATGCGCCTCGGCGACAAAACCGATCACGTGGCCGTAGCGGAGTTTCTGTTCGGACTCAGGCCGCGGGGCACAAAGCTCGGCGTGGATCGGATGCGGTTGCTGGCGGACGCGCTGGGTCATCCGGAGCGGACGCTGCCGGTCATTCATGTGGCGGGGACCAATGGGAAAGGCTCCGTCGCAGCGATGATCGAGAGTATCCTGCGGGCGTGTGGCTGGAAAGTTGGGCTTTATACGTCTCCGCATCTGGTGGACGTCTGCGAACGCGTTCGGGTCAATCGTCAACAGCTCACGTCGGAGGAGTTGGCCGCGTTTGTCGCTGAATTAAACGTCGTCGCCGATCAGATTGCTGCAAGGGCTGGCGAGGACGATCGACCCAGCTTTTTTGAATACATGACCGCGATGGCGCTGCTGCACTTTGGGCGAACGCAGTGCGATATTGCCGTGCTTGAAACGGGGCTTGGCGGAGAATTCGATGCGACGAACATCGTGACACCCGAAGTCAGCGTGATCACGTCGATCGGTTTGGACCATTGCGAATGGCTCGGGGCGTCGATCGAAGAGATTGCGAAAGCGAAAGCGGGTATCATTAAACCACTTTGTCCGCTTGTCATCGGTCGCCTTCTTGTCTCCGCGGAACGGGTTGTTCGCGACGCTGCTCTGCGAGTCGATGCGCGCGTGATTTCCGTCAGAGAGACGTTCGGTGAAAATGCGGCTGATTATCCTGAGACGAACCTCGCTGGAGCGTATCAACGTTGGAATGCAGGCACGGCGACGCTGGCGGTTCGGGCGCTGGATCCACGGTGGCGGATCAATGAAGTCGCCGTCGCGGCGGGCCTGCGCGCGGTCGATTGGCCGGGGCGCTGGCAGCGCGTGCGAATTGGCGGGCGACCGGTGATTCTGGACGCGTCGCACAATCCGGAAGGCGCGGCCGCCCTCGAGGAAAACCTTGCGCAATTGGTGGCAGAGACCGGGCGCCCGCCGGTTGTGATCGTCGGCGTCTTGGGTGTTGATCGTGCGCGACCCTTGGTCACGACAATTTGCCGGCACGCAAGCGAGATCTGCTTTGTAGTTCCAAACCAACCACGCGCGACAAGTCAGGCCGAGCTCGAGGGGTTAGTGCCTGTCGGATTCCAAGGGCGAGTGAGCCGCGGCCAAATTTCAGAACTGTTCCCGGGCGGCGACGTGTGCACCGCGGGCGGAGCTGAAGACACGGTCGTGGTGACGGGATCGATTTATCTGCTCGGCGAAGTGATGACGCGGTTGCGGATGTGAGTCATCTCTCCGCTTGATCCTAAAACGAGCGTGATCAGCTCTGCGGTCGGAGGGACGTCCTTGATGATCTGCGATGGCTCGGGGCCGACGCCAAGATAGCGGAGGTTGGGAAGTTTTTCGTGAGTCGGCCAAGGTTCGCCCGAGTAAGCGACATCAAGCAAGCTCTTCATCATCGCGGCCACATAACGGCGGGCATTCGTCGGCAGCTCGGCGAAGTGCCGCACGGTTGAAATGTCCTCTGACCATCCGGGCCAAAGGGTGTAAACCGGGCGAAGCGTTTTGCGCACAGCCTCGTTTCGCGGAACGTGAGCGTAGCGCTTCCCGGCTGCATCCTCGTAAGCAATACAGATCTGCAGGTCGCCCTGCCACTCGCCGGAGTGGGTCAGCGCATCCGACTTGTTGATCATCAGATCCTGGTACCCGCCGTAACGGAGAACGTCGCCTTTTTCGACCGCATCGAACCAGCCGACCATTCGCTGGCGGCCCGTGCTGGTGCCGAACTCGAGCAGTTTGAGTTTCTTCGCGAGCGGATGGGCATCGTCCATCTGCGTCAGAAACGTGTGCGTCCCCACCTTCGTGTCGTACGCCTTGGCCACGCCGAAAGTGTGGATGCGTTGCACGGGAATTCCGGCGCTTTCGAAAAATTCCGGCGTGAACGTGTGCGACGCGGTGACGTTCGGGGAATAGCCATGGCGTTTATCGAGCCAGTAGGCCTGGCCGAATTCGCCGATGATCGTGTGACCTGCGTGCAACTCGTGCAGCACGAGTTCGCGGACTTCGCCGATGTTTTTTGCGAGTGCAGTGCCAGCCGTCCAATAAACGTTGGTGAGCGCTTCGACGTTGAGCGTGAACGGCGCGGCGCCACGGAAACGCGTGAAATCAAACTCATCCTTTGAGAATACGCCGAGCTCGATGGCCTCGGCGTTGGCGCGAAGTTCGGCGGTCGTAAGCTTGTCGAAAAAGCCGGCGAACGTCTCGGGAGAGACGCGGCAAACATGTTGGATGGTGCGCAATGCGCGATCGGCGCGCTGGGCGAGTTTGCGGGCGAAATAGTTCGGTCCACCGAGAAAGTCAGCGAAGGTGATCTGCCACTGGCCGACTTCATCGAGATAGGCCGGAGTGATCCCACGACCAGTTGAACCGCGCGGCTCTTCAGTGAGAACCTGGGTGCGATAATCTTCCCACGCGAGGTCGAGCAAGCGGTGAGTCAGGTCGGAGACGAGCGTTCGTTCGTCGATTAGGAGTCGGGAGAGAATCGCGTGACCCTTGCGTTCGAGCGGGCGCGTTTCCCACCAGATCTTACGCGGGTCGGCGACGACACCGCTGCCGATGCAAAGATGCGCCGCGTCGCGAACGACGACGCCAGCTGGAAGAAGGTTGAGCTTGATGCCTCCAGCGGTGTGGCCGGAATTCGCTCCTCCGTTGACTTTGAGGACAACGGAAACGGCAGCGGGTGTGCCGCGCAGTTCGTTGGCGACTTCGGGTATGAGCCGGCCCTTGCCCTCGTCACCGAGGGAGATGCCGACATCAGCGATAAGCTGACTGGAAAAGGGGAGGAGAGACATGGTTGCTGTTAAACACGCAACCGAGATCGAGAGACCCCTGTTGCCGGGAAGTGAAAACGCGAGCGAGGGGTGAAGGGCAACAAAAAACCGGGCGATGACGCGGTGAGGTGCATCTCGGTTTTTGAACAGAAGGCTGGCGGGGGGCGTTGGGCTAGCTCGGGAAACGGCAGCGGGATCCGATTGAACCACGAATGAATCGCGAAGGAACGCGAAAGGCTATGAATCCGAAGAGAGACTAACCCCGAAAGAGAATGAGCGATGGCCTGATACCTGATAGG
>DAITQE010000234.1:3128-6149 GCA_036833235.1 Opitutus sp. | reverse complement strand
CATCCTGCAAAGGGAAGATGCAGGCAAGATGCCCGCGCTACGATGGCCGACCGCCACCGACAACTCACAGATGCGCCCGCGGACGCCCGGCAAGGTCTTTTATTTTTCGATCGGAAGGAGTGACAAGGAGTCGCCACCCACGTGCGCCTCTGACGCAACGAGGGAGTCTAATAAAGTTTTAGCGAAAGTCGCGATCGTTTAATCCGATCACAGGGGAATTCCCGATGGTCGCCGATATCACAACTTCCCAACTGGGAGCTCTCACGCCCGATGACATCGTGCGTGATTTGAAGCATCTGCCGTCGGCGCCAAAGATCCTCCCGCGACTGAAGCAGCTGCTGTGTGACAGTAATTCTTCGATGCATGAGATCGTCGCTTTGATCCGCCTCGATCCGGGCATTGCCGCGCGAGTCCTGCAGGTCGGCAACAGCGCGTACTTCAGTCAAGGCGTGCGCTGTTTTACCATTGAGGAAGCGGTTAACCGGGTCGGTTACCAGCAAGTGTATGAACTTGTCTCATACGCAGTGGCCTCACAGGTCCTGGTTCGGCCGCTCGAGGTTTACGGCATGGAAGCCGATGAGCTGTGGAAAATGTCGGTCACGTGTGCATTGGCCGCCGAGCTGATTGCGACTCAGACGGGGCAGGATCGGGACGTCGCCTACACCGTCGGTTTACTGCATCTTTTGGGAACGGCAGCGATCGACGACTGGTCGCTGCGTCACCGCCCAGACCTCAAATTATCAAACAATGGGTTTCCGCTCGAAGCGGTGGAATGCGAGCGGGCGGCGTTGGGTTTCACGCAGGCGGACGCCGGTGCGGCGCTCCTGCAGTATTGGGAATTTCCGCACTCGATGTGCGAGCCAGTCCGCTGGCAATACTCACCCCGCGCATGTGCGGCGCATACGAGGATGGCGTGCCTGCTGCATTGCGCCAAGTGGCTTCGCAGCGTGGTGTGCGGGGCCGGTGAACTGCCGCGGCCAGCGGAAGCGATCATGCAGATGGTACCGCTTCGTTTCGATGGTTTGCCGGGTCTGGTCGGGAAAGTGACCGCGCGCCTCGAGGAGATCAGTTCTTCGCTCGAAGTCGGACGGCTGATCGCCTCACCGCCGCAGACGTTGCGATTTCCGAGCCAAGCGTGGCGTCGTTGAAGCAACGGATCAGTTGCAAAAACCAACGCGTATTCGATCCATGGATCGCGATCTCATGGGTCGGGAGCCCCGTGATACTCCGGAAGCGTCGCGCCTTGCGGACGTCGAACCTACGCGATGCGGGCGTAGATCTTTTGCAGCATCGCGCTGGATGGATTTGCAGCGCTGGCTGCAGGCTTTGGTCCCGCCAGACTGAAGCGGAGCAGGAGTTGCTCGTTTTCTTTATCGAGCTGGAGAATCTGAAGAATTCGCGCGCGGGTGTGTTCGAGCAAGTCGCGGGTTTCCGGTTCACGGACGCGGCCCGCCGGGACGGTGCGCAACGACGCCAGCGACTGATCGAGCTTGCCCAACAGCTCACGCTTTCGTTCCACAAGCTCGGCGGAGAGCGGCCTTTGGTGCTGCCGAAGGAAACGGTTTTCCTCGAGCGCGCACTGGTGCAACTCGTCACATAGTTGATGGTGCTGGTGGAGAGCTTCGGTCGGAGTCATGAAGAGAGGAAGGCTTGGTCGAAGAAGAAGGCGTTTGACCGGTGGTTGACTCGAAAAGGGCAGTCACTTGATGGTCGATCGAGGTGCGCCAGGCAACGTGCGTGAGGCGAGTTTCCGCCATGGAGACGATATCGGCAACCTCTGGCGCTGGATTCTTACCGACACTTTCGATCACACTTTGGTAAGTCTTACAGGCGCGATCGATATCTCCCAGTCGCTCGTAGCAAAGGCCCACCTGATAATTCGCCGGGGCACGCCACGACGTGACGTCGGAGAGTGCGGCAAGACTTTGGTAAATGACGAGGGCGCTTTGGATGTCGCCACTGGCGAAAAAGTCGTTGGCCAGCTGATTGCCAGTCCGCCGCTGCCAATAGGCCCAGAGTTTGGGATCGGTGGCCGTACGCGCTTTTTCCATCATCAACAGATCGATGGTGGCCACGAGCGCATCCTGCGGACGCTTCAATTTGCGCAGACTGGTGGCCAGGAGATATCGCGCCTCAGGCACGTTGCTGTCGTCAGGCCATTGTTCCAGATAGGCACGCAGACTGGTAACGGCTCCTTCCAGATCGCCGGCGAGTTGCAACGCGTACGCGGATTTGAAATGCGCTCGCGCGCGGTCAGCCGGCGCGAGATCAAGCATGCGCAGTCGCGAGTAAAACTTGTTGGCTTCGACAAATTCACCGGACTGAAAGTGCGTTTCGGCGATTTCGAATTGAGCGGTTTTCGCGAGAAGTTGGTAATGCTCAAAACCGCTGGTGGTCGGAAGCTTCAACGTCGAGTTAATGACGTCGTAGAAACGCGCGATCGCCATCCGGGGCGCACCCATGTCGCGTAGCGTACGGCCAAGTTCGAGCAGGGCGTCGGGTACACGGTCATCGTTTTGATAGTCTTTCAGAAAACGCTCGTAAATTGCGGCGGCCTTGATCGGGTGCCCGTCTTTGCGGTGCATTCGGGCGAGGCCGAGCAGCGCGGATTTCGTCTGCGGCAAAGGTGCGTTGCCGTTGAGCACTTGCCGGTAGGCAATTCCTGCTGCTTGAAAGTCTCCGCGCTCGGTCAGCGAACCGCCAAGATTAACGAGTCCCTGTGCTTCCTTGGATGAAAGCGCGGCTGGAGCAATCCAAGAAGGTGAGCTCTGCGTTCCGGCGGACGGACTAGCTGGAGGTTTCTGCGGCGCTGCTGACGTTTTGACGGCGGCATTTGCCTTCGCGACCAACGCCGAGGCTGCGACTGACGCGGGCTCCGCTTTCGAGGGCTGGATGACTGCTGCCTCGTTTGCGCGCGCCACGCCTGTCGCTGTCTGGCAGGCCAGCAGCAGGACGGTGGCAAAACGCAACGCCCCGCCGCGACGCATCGAATGCGTCGGAATCATTTGCGGCGGGAAACGG
>DAITQE010000234.1:0-3118 GCA_036833235.1 Opitutus sp. | reverse complement strand
GGAAACGGCGGATCATCGTGGTGTCTGAGTGTAGGTGGCAGAACTGGCCGGCAGGGGTGCGCCCGTGGAAACGGATCGCGGGACCGGCACGGCGTTCATGTCATTTGGCTGAACAATGGGAATTCGGAAATAGGGGAGGAAATCTTCCGGCCGCACGCGTGGACGCACGTCATCGGGGATGATCGGCAGCGGAGCCCGTAGCTGTGCGGGCTCATCGGCAGAAGTATCTCCGTTGAGGTTGTCGGCCAACTGCGGACGTGAGGATGGCTCCGCTTGGGTTTGGACTTGGAGGCTTACATCGTGGGCTGGATCGCTGGCATTGGCGTCTTTTGTGACGGGTGCCTGCTCGGCCGACGACGGTTGCGGGATCGGTTCCGGCGGAAGCGCTGGTTCCTGGAAACGCAACGGTGGAGCACCCACGATCGCTAGATACGATCTGGGTTGGACGACAGGGATCTGCGGGGGCAGTCCCGGACCGCACTCGGCTGTGGAAACAGCCAGGATCGGGAGGAGGAGGAACACTGCCAGGCAAGGCAGTGCCAGCGCACCTCTCGGCGCGGACGGTTGTTCGCGGTGTTTCATTGATAATACGACAGTCCATTGTGTGGATCGTCCTGTATTCGCCCACCGTTGTTATCGGCTGCCCCAGACTTGGCTGAACTGCAATTGCGTGTCCGCTTCGCAAATCACTCTCCTGACGGGGCGGCTTGCTCAAACATTTTGCGCAAACGCCGTCCTACATCATCGAGTCGATACGGTTTTTGCACAAAATCGCGTTGATTGAGCTTCTGAAAATCGGTTCTGACTTCCGGTGTAATGTGACCACTGATCACCAGCACCTTGAGTTCCGGTCGGCAGGCCCGGATGACCTTGAGCACTTGCAGACCATTTGTGCCTGGCATGTTCAGGTCGAGAAGAACGGCGTCGAGTTCACGGGTCGTATCGCCGATCATCTCAATAGCCTCGAGACCCGTCGCGGCCGTTATCACGCGATATCCTTTTCGCGTAAACGCCGCAGCCAACAGCGTGCGAAGAGGACCTTCGTCATCGACGACCAGTAGCGATTCGGTGCCCGACGGAAAATCGGCGTTTCCGACAGTGGGAACAGTAACCGCCATATCCGCGGCAAGTGGCAGATAGACGTGGAAAGTGCTCCCGAGACCCACCGTGCTGTCGACATCGATGAATCCTTGATGGCTCGAGGCGATGCCGTAAACCACCGCGAGGCCTAAACCCGTTCCTTGATTCGCCTGCTTGGTCGTGAAAAAAGGTTCGAAGATACGCGCGCGAACTTCCGGCGTCATACCCGTGCCGGTATCGCTTACGTCGAGACACGCGTAACGCCGGTTAATTTCCGCCGCATGGTGTCTCGCCTGAAGTTCGGCGCCTGAGCGAATGCCGGTCGTGACCGTGATCGATCCACCGTGCGGCATCGCGTCACGAGCGTTCACACAAAGATTGAGGACGATCTGTTGCAGCTGGGTTTGATCGGCGAGCAAGGGTGGCAGCTGATCAGCGAGCGCGAGTTGGAACGTGACCGTGCGCGGAAACGTTTCGGCCATCAACGCAACGAGATCGTGCGCGAGCTGATTCAGATCGACCGGCGCGTAGCGGATCTCGGCTTTGCGGCTAAACGTCAGGATTTGCTTTACCAATCCGCTCGCGCGCTCTGCGGCGCGGTGAATCTCCTGGAGGCTTTTTTTCAGAACAGCGGGCTCAGCCGTGCCTTGCAGGCAGAACTCAGAGTAGCCGTGAATGATTGCGAGGAGATTGTTGAAATCGTGCGCGATCCCGCCGGCGAGAGTGCCGAGACTCTCCATCTTGTGCGCCTGACGAAGTTCGCTTTCCAACGTTTTGCGGCTGGTGATGTCTTCGCGCATGCACAGGAGATTGGTGATCTCGCCGCCCGGATTGCGCATACACGACACTTTCACCGACTCCCAAACAACGGAGCCATCGGGCCGTCGGGTCGAAAACTCACCGAGCCATTCGCCGCCTGCACGCACGGTTGTCAAAAAAATTCGATATGATTCCTCGCTCGAATGTCCATCACGCAAGACTTCGATAGCGTGGTCCAGAATGTCCTCGAGCGTACGGCCGCTCACCTCGGTGAACTTTGGATTTACGTACTGCGGCCGGCCATCGAGATCGGTGATGACGATCGACACCGGCGATTGTTCGACTGCGCGCGAGAGGCGATAAAATTGTTCTTCGGCGAGGCGCTGCCGCGTGATGTCGCGACCGACTGCCCGGATTGAGACGATGGCGCCGCTCGCATCGTGCAGGGCAATTTTTTCCCAAGAGAACCAGCGAATGCCTTGCGGCGTCAGCCAGCGATGCTCGCAAACCGCGCGATGAGGCGGACGTCCGATTTCGGCAACCGTTGCGGTCAACGACGCCAGATCGTCGGGATGGACGAGTTCGTTGACGAGAGTACCGGCGAGGCTTGCGACGGGGCGGCCAAATTTACGCGCGAAAGCGAGATTCACTGCGAGCAAGCGGCCCGCGAGGTCGCGGCAATACGCCAGGTCGGCGCTATTCTCCCAAGGCCCAAGACCGGTTTCAAACGGTGGTGCGGCGATGCCGGCGCGGGAATCGCTCATCAATACGGACATATGGGTCGAATATCGGCGCGATCAGACGCGACTTGAAGAGTGCGGCGAGGATTCGGTCCGGAGGCGAGATGCAGTTGAGACAGTAGGTTGCGTGCTCGCCGCGCAACGGTCGTGGGTCGAGCTCTACGGAGTTGCGCGGCAAGCGCGCCACCTACATCACGATGCGCGCGGGCGTCACTACAGCAAGCCCTGCAACATCGAGGGCAGTCGTCCCAAGGTGTTCGCCAGTGCAGCGCGCGCGAGCATCGTCTCGGGGCCGTCTGCGCCATAGAGAATTCTCCATCCGTCGAGCAGCAGCCAGGCATCGTGTTCGACGTGTGCAACCAGCTCGAACCCTCCCGTGATACCGGCGTGTCGGACGAGATGATCGGCCACCTGAACGGCCGCAGCGAAGAGTTTGTGACGCGGGGACGCCTCCGGATCGTTATGATAGAGAACCGCAGAGATGATCTCCTCTGAAATCTGGTGGCGATTGAGATAATACGCTCCGATCCGCGCGTGGT
>DAITQE010000233.1:0-6170 GCA_036833235.1 Opitutus sp. | reverse complement strand
TTTTCTCTTTCGTGAAAAAAAGTCTGGTTAATTGTGAAACGCCTGGCCATACTCGGCAACTTTCTGCAGGCAAACGACGGAGGAAAAATTATGTTTCACTTAATCTGGTACATTCTTGTTGGGTTGATCGCGGGGATTATCGCGAAAGCGGTGATGCACGTGCACATGACGATTTTCTGGACAATCGTGCTCGGCATCATCGGATCGATCATCGGCGGCGCCGTTACCCACATGTTTTCGCGCCCGACAAACGAACGATATCATCCCGCCGGTCTCATTTTTTCCACACTTGGCGCGATCCTGATTCTCTTCATTTGCTATAAGCTGAACATTCGTTTTCCCCACGTCCTCTAATCCAGCGCGGAGGTGTAGTGGCGGCCGTGCTTGCCAAGTCGTAGCTTTGTCGCGAAGACTGGTCGGCCGCAAATTCTGATCTTCGCCGTCTGCCCATCCATCCGCGCTTGTGTCCTCTGCCCTCCGACTTCGTCCTCGTCACTCGCTTGTCGCGCCGAAGCGAGCGAAGGCGGATGTTCCGGCTCGCCTTCTATCTTTTCTGGCACATTTTGTTCGGCGGTTTCGCCGCACCATATTTTGGCCAGTAGCTGATCGCGACCAATTCGCTGCGAGACAAGAAGATCGACCGTCCCTGGCTAGTCCTACTGCGGCCACCGCCGTCTCCGACGCTTATAGCTGTCGAATGGCTTCCAAAGTCTAGGCACCCTTGACATACTCGCGCCATATCCCTCCCCGGATGGGAAAAGAGATTCGATTTCGCGCTACGTCAGATTTCAGAGAACGAACGCAGCAAGGCTGGCGCTGTATTGGCGGTGATTCCGGGCCGCGATGAATGGGAACGCTTTGTAGCCGATGTTCGAACTGAGTGGTTGCAGTGGAAATGGGTATTCATTCTCAATCCCGGCTGCATGGTTGCTCTCTACGACGGCGCGGCTTTCTATAACTACAAGAGCGGAGCGTTCTGGAATGATTTCGCGGGCGTCGTAGGCTCGCCGCCCATCCCAGCAAATCACCAGGCAACGATCAACGGAATCTATACCAAAGCGGCAACGCGTTTCGGGCTGCGGGTTACCGGTGGGAGTTTTGTCAACTCGGCAGTCGCCCATATCGGTATTCCGATTTCGATGTGGGAGGGCTTTCTGCATATCTGTGAATGGGCGCTTTGGACAGACGGCTGGGATGTAATCGACGAGCGGACATGGCTTGAAGCAATGACACGCCGACTCGGAGGGCGAGTGTTGCTGATCAGGTTTCTCGTCGAAAATCGGGACACCGCCATGCAGTTCGTCCGCGAGGAAAGTTCTTTCAGCGGACCGAACGCTCACAGTTGCTGAGATCGCTCAAGCGTTGATCCTCCGTGCGGAATATTTCGACGAGGTGCCGGAGACTGCCGATTTTCTGCGCCCGGATGATCCCGAATCCCTGTTTGCCGATCGCGGACGGCTCGCATGGAATGAGGAACGGCACACAATCTCGCTTTATCTACCTCCTGTCCGTCACGCATTGCTGCCCGCAGTTTGGCGGCTCGGCGACCGTGAACAACCGGCAACTACCACCGCCTTGGATTTCCAAATCAACGGAGGCGCATTCACGAAAACGCTCCGACTTGAACTCGCGACGAAGGATACTCACAAACAGCAACGCATTCCTGGAATCGTCGATTGGGCTTTGTATGACGAAGCACGATCTAGATTTGTGAATCACAATCGCGAGCTGCTTCCAGTTTCGCAATACACGCTGATCTCCCGGCACCGGCTCGCTCCGCAGCTAGAAGGATGGCAGCACGATCCCGAAGACCCGAGGATCGACCTTGAAAGCCAACTTAAGGATGGCACACCGATTTTCCTCACGCAGCTCTACGCCGAGTCCCGCCGCCCGAAATTGAAAGTCGGAGACGGACCGTGGATAGCGTTCGCGCAGCGGCGAGGCGTTGCGCTAAGAGTTTTCTGCGGAGACAAGCGCAAGAACGCGGCTCGGTTTTCGGTTATGCGGGATGGGACGGTGTCGACCGAGATGTGGCCTCGTCCTTTCCTCGACGTGCCGCTAAGCCTCGTACGCGATGACGATATTCAATCGGAGTTCACAGTGTTCCTCGATGGACAACCCGGTCGCGGCAAATGGGTCACATTTCAATACGATCCGCCTGATGAAGAAGACGCCGAAAAGGCGGAACGCGCCTTCTGTTTTTGGCGTTGGGATGAATTTCCTCTTCCGCGGCCACCATTCCGAACCGTTCACCGGACGGTGAGTGCGCTCGACACGCAGGTGTTGCCAATGCAGACGCTGGGGTATGGACGACACACGCTCCACGTTCAGTCGCGACGACTTGGTCGATTAATGTTTGGATCGCACCTCGAATGTCGTTTCGAGTTGTTGACTCCCACCGCAGAGAACCTGTGGCCAGGTTCATGGGATGACTACATGGCGTGGGTTCTCTTGTCACAAGTGCAGGACGACGCCACGTGGGAGGAGGTCCGCATTGCAAGTGAAGCGGTGACGATGTTCGCGAATATCAATTTAAACGCCGTTTATCACCAGATTCGGAAGCTGGAGAGGCACGGGTATCTCGTTGCCCGCGGGCACTCCTACCGAGACTTTAAAAGCCGGATCGTGCTTGCGAACTCTCCAACCGGTGCATTTCGGGGCGAATACTGCGGACTCACTTCCTCGCTCTACGAACTCATCAGAAAAGTGCCGCCGCTCAATCTTGTGGTTGCGCCTTCGGAGCCTAGTCGCCCCGCCGAGCTGCACATCGAATGGGCGCAACGTGACCGCCATGACGTGCGGAACGCCTGCCAGATTTCCGGCATTGAAGCCGTGCAATCGCTTTGGGATTACTGATAGCAACCACGCATGGATTCTCTCCCCGCACGTTTCCAGAAGGAGGTCTTCGCTCCGTATCTTGAGTTGCTCAAAGCGCAGTTTCGGATTCATCGAAACTTCTCATACGTTCGCGAAGCATGGGAACGTGAGCTTTCGATGGATGTTCTTGCAAGGGGACCATTCCTCGAACGCGCGCAGCTTTACGCGCCCGGCGACGATCCAAGCACTCTCGGTTTGCATCCCGATGCAGTGGCGGCGATCAAGGCGAAACTTGGGAACCGCAACCTCCACCAACATCAAACCGAAGCATTGCAGCGCGTGCTCGCGGGTGAAAACGTCGTCGTTGCCACTGGCACGGGCAGCGGCAAGACGCTGTGTTTTCAAGTCCCGATTCTCGATGCGCTGTTGCGCGATCCGGCGCCGGGGTTGCGAGCGGTAATCATCTACCCGCTCAACGCGCTCGTGAACGATCAACTGAACGAATGGGAAAAGATGCTCGCGCCGCATCCGCGTCTGACATTTGCGAAATTCACGGGCCAGACGCCGCGCGACCAACAGGAATACGAGCAGCGGTTGCGAGAATCGATCCGAAAACACATCCAGAGCACAGAACCGGGCCTCGGCGATGAATCGCCGGAATTACAGCGGCGCGTCGAACACGAGCTTCGGGACAAACTCGACGAGGAAGCGCAGACACCGAATCATCTCAGGCATCGTGCCGACATTCGCGCGAAGCGGCCACAAGTGCTCATCACGAACTTTTCGATGCTCGAATACCTGCTCGTGCGCCCGGTGGATGCGCCGATTTTCGAGGACGCGAATCTCGAGTTTCTCGTGCTCGACGAAGCTCATGCTTATCGCGGCGTGCAGGCGACGGAAATCGGTTACCTGCTCCGCCGCCTCAAGGATCGTCTCGGGCAGCCAACACCGCGCTGCATTGCTACCTCGGCGACGCTTGGAAACGATGCCACTCGAGGAAAGGTGCGCGCATTTGCAGAGCGGTTGTTCGACGCGCCGTTCGGTGACACGACTCCAATTTACGGAACGCCCGCTACGCCAACGCTGACTGAGCCATCCATTGCGCCAACCCCGGCGGATTACGTTGCCGCTGCCGAGACGCTGCGCGCGAATCCCGATGTGCCCGCCAGCGAGATCGCTCGACGACTCAGTCCGGCGCATGCAAACGAACCGCTCGGCACGCTCCTTGGCCGCGACCGAAATCTTCACCGCTTGCGCTCGGAAATCCTGACTGATCCCGTGCTCGCACCGAAAGCGGCGCACGACTTGTGGCCGAACGCCATGGAATCGGACGCCAAAGCCGCGCTTTATGCGCTGCTCGACATTGTCGCTGAAGCGAAGCGCGAGCCGGGGCGCGAGGATATGCTGCCGACGCGACTGCATTACTTCGTCAAAGCGCAGCAAGGCATTCATCTTTGCTTACGACGCGATTGCCCGGAGCGCGGACGCAACGGCGGGCGACCCGCAATCTTCCTGTCGCGGAAACCGGAGAGCGACGACGAGACGCCCGAAGGCCAGTGCCCGCATTGCCGTCGCGGTGGCTACGTCTCGCGACTGATCGAAACCGTCTCCTGCCGCAAGTGCGGCTACCTCTTCGGTGCGCTGCAAGACCTTGGCCCGCGCTTTCGGCAAAATCCCGACACCACGCGCGATCCACAGGAGGAACGGTTCGACAATTTTGACACTGCGCTCGGTTGGGCGGCGGATTCCTTTTGGTCGTTCTTCAGCGTGGAAGACGATCTGCCTTACCCGACCCAAGCCCGTCCTGACGAAGACGACGAAGACCCTCTCGATCTCATCGCCGATCCAGCGCGCATAACCTTCTGCGTTTCCTGCGGCAAGAAGGTCGAACCGGGTCAGCCGCACCCGTGCGCTAGCGGCGGCGAGCGAGAGTTGCTGATTTTCCACCGGCAATGTCCCTCGCACGATCAGGCCAACCTCGACCGCGCCGTAAAACGCCCGATGACCTGCTGCCCGAATTGCGGAGCGCGCAACAATTCCGGCGTTGAACTCGTGCGACGCTTCCAGGAATCCGAAGACGAAACCGGCCTCGCGATGGCTTTGCCGCTGGCATATTTCCGCGTCGGTCTTGGCGGTTCGCGCGCCGTGTCGGTAAATCCGCGAAAGCTGCTTACGTTCACGGATCATCGCCAGCGCGCCGCAGCATTTCCCTCGTTGCTCGAGGAGGAAACTTTCACGCACGACCTCGGACGAAAGATCGTGGCGCAACTGCGCACGCGGGAGGAACCGTGGGGATTCGAGGAATTGGGCCGCGAACTCGCCTGCATCGCAGACGAACATCGCGGACACTCGGCGCACGATCCGCAATTCTTCCTGCCGGTTTCGCGGTTGCCGGAGGATGCCGACACACAGCCGGCGAACCAGCCTGCCAATCTGGCCGCATGGCAGGCGGAAATCTTCGCTTACTTCGGAGTGCCCGATTCGGCGCGGGAGTCTGCCGAAGATCTCGGCCTTGCCGCAGTTGAATACATCGTGGACGGAGGCACGCGCCGCGAATTTCACGCACTGTTCCCAAGTGGATTGATGACGGGGTCGGAATGTGATGCTGCGTTGCAAACGCTTCTTGGATTCATGCGGCAAGCCCGGGCGTTCACGCTCCCGAGCCGCGTGCCGACCGATGCGCCAGCCTTCGGTCGCGTCGGCACGGACATTTATTTCGCCGAGCGGAAGGACAAGCGAAGCAACACGCGCGGCTGGCTGCCAAGACTCAAAAACGACGGCAGTTACAATCACAACACGATCACCGACTACCTGGCTCGCCTGACCGGCGCTGATGCAACCGCTGTACTCAGCCTTGCCGAGCGCATTTGGTCGCTGTTCACGACGAGGCTCATCCTCAAGCGTGATCGCGATGAAAAATGGCGGCTCTTCCACGACCAACTTCGTGTCATCCCCGCCCGTGAGCGACACGTCTGCGACCGCTGCGGGATCGTCACCGCGTGGTCGGCGCACGGCTGCTGTCCGCGAAAGAGATGCCGGGGACAGCTTCAGCCTCGCGCTTTCATCGCCGCTGCCGAAAACGCTGTCGCACGATGGGTCGCCGGTGAGGATGAGATACACTTCGCGTCGCTGCGATCCGAGGAACACACAGCCCAAATCAACAAAGACCTCGCCAAAGAAATCGAGGAAGCTTTTCGCGGTAACGGCGTGAACCTGCTCAGCAGCACGACGACATTCGAGATGGGCATCAACATCGGCGATCTGCAAAAAATTCTTCTCCGCAATGCGCCGCCCACGCCCGCCTCTTACGTCCAGCGGGTCGGACGAGCGGGCCGCGTCCTAGACAAGAATTC
>DAITQE010000232.1:0-6174 GCA_036833235.1 Opitutus sp. | reverse complement strand
GCGGAATCATGATGCGCGCCAGCACCGCGACGAACGCGATGGCGCTGACGATGGCATTGGGTGAAGCGGGAGGTCGCGAAGCTCGATTTCGGACGCGCGCAACCACAGGTGGCTCCACGACTGTGCAGCTCGGCAACGATTATACCTGGTGGCCTGCGTGGTTCCGACTCCAACGCGTCGGTAATGTTTTCACCGCATCCGAATCCTCGGATGGCGCGACGTGGTTCACCGTTGGATCAAGCACCGTGGCGATGGGCACCACGTATCTGGTCGGGCTGGCGAACGTCGCCGGCACCGCGACCCTCGACAACGTGATGGTGACCGGTGGCGGCATCCCGGTCGGCACCTACAGTTTGCTCAATCGTGCGAGCGGCAAGCTGCTGGATAATCTCGGTGCGACCGCGGACGGTGCGATCGTTGGTCAATGGGCCGACAGCAACAGCAACAACCAGAAATGGACGGTCTCTTATGTGGGCTCGAACGCGAAGCTGACGTGCGTCACCGGCGGAAAATGCCTGGATAGCATTGGCCACACGGCGGATGGTTCGACGGTCGGACAGTGGACCGCTGGGGGAAGCTTGAATCAGCAATGGACGATTCAGGATCTCGGCACCGGATACTACAAGGTCATCTGCGTCGCCAACGGCAAATGCCTGGACACCGGCGGAGGCACGGCGAATGGCTCGCAGATGCAATTCTGGGGCAGCGGCTCCAGTAACAATCAGCAGTGGCAGTTTGTGACGCCTTGATCTCACGTGCTTGTTCTTCGATGCCCGCCACGGTTGATATTTTACCGTGGCGGGTATTTGAAAGGCACGGCGCGTTCTCTGCATGCTCACCTGATGAAATCGAAAGTTAGTTCCATGAGCGTTAGCGTTATCCCGCGCGCGATCTGCGCGTTTTTGCTGCAACTCGCACTCCTGCTTTGCCTCTGCTGCGGGGCGGCTGCAGTCGCGGAAAACGTGCCATCGTCTTTGCTCGTTGAGCCCGCTAGAGTGAACTTCGGCGAGGTCAGGCAGCACCAAATCCTTGAGGCAAAAGTGAAGCTTACCAACATCGGAAAGGAACCGATTTCCATTTTTTCCATAACGACTTCGTGTGAATGCACCATCGCGTCATCGGCAGACCCGATTATCGCGCCGGGTAAAGACACCACACTCACCGTAAAATCGGAGACACGTGACCTGACCGGAAACGTGCGAAGAGTTGTCATCGTTCACGCCACGTCTGGCGATATGATGGTGCCGGTTGAAATGGCAGTCGCGCCGTCAGCCTTGGCATCCCAAGCGCCGTCCCAACCCAAGTGAAGCCAGCCCGCTTGAAAATCTTGCCGCGATGGATCGTCGCGGGAACGGCGGTGGCCCTGCTGTGCATGTGGGGATTTTCTCCACCTCGACCGGCGCGGTCAGCGACGAGGATTGCTCAGGCCCGCTCGTCGGGTCCGATGGCAACGCGATTGTCTGCTTTCGAGACACCATCGCGACCTTCCGCAAGTGAGGTGCCCCAAAATTCCAAACCGGAACCGTCCGCAATCGACGAAGGGTTCCGTCGGCTTGAAGAGGACATTCGCCGCGCCGCGCAAATTTCCGATGTGGCCGAGCGCGAGAAAATTTTGATTACCGCCTGTCTGAGATGGGCGGAGTATGATCCGGCTGATGCGCTTCGCGTCGCGCGGGAACTTGGACTCGATGAGGTTTCAAACGCGCTGTTCGAAGATATTCTCCAAAAGTGGGCGGACACGGATTTCCCGGCGGCGCTCGCATGGGCGAAACGCGAATCCGCCGGCGAGCAGCGCGATCGTCTGATGGCGCGAATCGCTTTTGTCCGATCGCAGACTCAACCGGAAGCAGCGGCGCAACTCGTCGTCGAACAGATTCCATCGGGTCCGACGCAAGCCGAGGCGGGCATTTCCGTGCTGCACCAGTGGGCGTTGCGCGATTTTACGGACGCGCGAGCTTGGGTGGATCGTTTCCCGGCAGACCTGCAGGATCGGGCGCGCGCGGAATTGGCCGCGATCGCACGGTATCGGCTGGCACGAAGCGATGCGCAATAAGCGGGCCGACACGGAGGAGATTCTACTAACTGGATGGATAGAGGATCAAAATGCGCAAAACCTAACGGCCGTTTTTCTGCGCCTTTTTGTGGCCAATAATTTCTGGAGGCTTTCCATAGAATGAGGTCTCGGTGCCTTTATGTCTCTGTGGTTCACTCATTATTCAGATGAAACTCAAACACCCCAGTCTCGTCCTTCTCGCGATTATGATCGCCGGCTCGCCCGCACATGCCGCCCTTCCGGTTCGTGCAGATTTCATCGGCGCCAAAGCTGAACGCACCTGGACGCTGGCCGAACTCGGCGCCGACTTGCCCGCGGACTGGACGCCATATAATTTTCTCGTGCTGGAATTCAAGGCGTCGTCATCGCAACGCTTCGATCTCGGGCTTGAAACGGCGAATGGGCGGATCGCGAAACGCATTGGGCCGTTTGCTGGAGTGTGGGTGCGCGCGGCGATTCCATTGCGCTTCTATCGTGAGCCGGCTGGCAATGGTATCGATCTCGCGGCTACATTTAATCAGCCGCGCAACTCGTATTGGATCAACATCGGCGGACGCAGCGGCGTTGGCCCGACGACGGACGTTCACGGCCTCACTGTTGCGATGGACTATCCCGCTGGCTCACCGACGCTGGAAATTCGCTCCGTTGCGCTCGCCAAGACTGATCCCGGCGACGCCGTGCTCGAGGGCAAACCGCTGGTCGACGAGTTCGGCCAATACACGCACGCCGAGTGGCCCGGCAAAGCGCACTCGCTCGATGAGCTTAAAAGTGCGTGGACCGCGGAGCAACGCGCGCTCAAGAATACGACAGTCGAGCGTTGCCCGTACGGTGGATTTCTCAACACGCACGCGAAGGCCACCGGCTTTTTCCGCGTCGAGCAGATCGACGGTCGTTGGTGGTTTGTATGTCCCGATGGACATTTGTTTTTCTCTTCCGGCTTGAACGGCGTCGGCATCGCATCTGGCACCCGCGTTCAAGGCCGTGAAGATCTATTTGCTGCCTTGCCGCCCGATGATCTCTTGCTGCGTCCGGCCGGCGACCGCCGTGGTGGCGGCGCGTTCGGCGGATCATTCTACACGTGGAATCTCCAGCGCCGCTTCGGCGATAGTGGCAAGCGTCTTCCGACCCGTGACGACGTTTCGACCGCGGGTCAGGGGACCCGTGCCACGAGAGATTGGCGCTCGAAATGGGCGGAGTTCACGACGCAGCGACTGACGGCGTGGGGCTTTAACTCGATCCATTACTGGGGTCCGCGCAGCACCGAACCTGCGACAGAGCCGCGCGTCCCTTACGCGCAAATGCTCCGTGGCTGGCAGACAACGGGTTCGATCATGGGCATGCCTGATGTTTACGCGGAAGATTTTCCACACAGCGTCGAGGAAGCAGCCGCGAGCCAGCTCGATCCGCGCAGGGACGATCCCTACATGCTTGGCTACTTCATCGGCAATGAGCCGTCGTGGCCCGGACGCGAGAGTTTGCTGTGCGATGCGATTCTCGCCGGGCCGGCCGGAGAAATGCAGAAACGTCTGAAGGCGCATCTCGCCGCGGGCGACACACCGGAGCGCCGAAAGGCTTTTGTTTACGCCGCGTTCGAGCGTTATCTCGAAATCATCAACGCCGCGGTTCGCAGGCACGCGCCCAATCATCTCAATCTCGGCATTCGGTTCGGTGGCAATCCGCCTGACGACCTCGTGAAAATCACACGCGGCTTCGACGTTTTCAGTATCAACATCTATCGTTACGCGCCGCCGCGCGCCACGCTGGATCGAATCTACGAGCTCACGCAGCGACCGATTTTGATCGGCGAATTTCACATCGGCGCGCCCGAGCGCGGACTCGCGCCGGGTCTGGTGCAGGCGATGAACCAGGAGGAACGCGGCGCGGCTTATCGCTATTACGTCGAGCAGAGCGCCGCGCATCCCGCGTTGATCGGCACTCATTGGTTCCAATGGCTCGACCAGCCTGTCACCGGCCGCAACGACGGCGAAAATTACAATATCGGTTTCATCGACGTCACCGACCGGCCTTACGACGAACTCGTCGCTGCGGCGAAGCTCACGCATGCGCGGCTGCTCGACGTGCACAGCGGGAAAATTCCGCCGTTTGATCACCTACCGAAAGCATCTGAAGCCGGCACACCGGTTCCGTCGAACCAGGCGTCCGCGCCCGCCGGGAAGCTCGCGCCGCGTCCGCTTTATCGTGATCCGCCGTTCGATGCGCCGACCGATCCCGTGCTTTGTTTCAACGCCGAGCAGAACAAGTGGCGGATGTATTACACCGCGCGGCGTGGTTCACTTTCCGAGGCGGAGGCGCCGGGCGTCACGTGGGTTCACGGCACCAAGATCGGCATCGCCGAATCGACCGACGGCGGAGCGACGTGGACGTATCGCGGCACGGCCAAGATCCGCTACGGCCAGGACGTGCATCCCACCGATTACACCTACTGGGCGCCGGAGGTCATCTGGCACGGTGGACTTTATCACATGTACCTCAGTTTCGTGCCGGGTATTTTCACCGACTGGAATCACCCGCGTGAAATTATTTATCTGACCAGCAAGGATGGCATCACGTGGGACACAGTTGGCCCAGTCGATCTCAAGTCCGACAAAGTGATCGACGCGTGCGTGATTCAACTCCCGAGCGGCACGTGGAGAATGTGGTACAAAGACGAGCGTAAACCAAAGGCGCTGTCCTACGCTGACAGCGCGGACCTGAAAACGTGGATACCGAAAGGCAATGCCGTCGCCGATTACAATGGCGAAGGTCCGAAGGTCGTCCACTGGCAGGGCAAGTACTGGCTGATTTCGGACTGCTGGACGAATGGCATGCGCGTGTGGAGCTCCGACGATTGCCTGAATTGGAAGCTTCAGCCGGAGGCACTCCTGGGCAGTCACGGCGACGTGGTCGTCAGTAGTGACCGTGCGTGGTGGTTCTATTTCGGCCGCGAGCGTGCGGCCGATGGAGCGCGTCATCGCACGACCGCGATCAATGTTGTCGAACTCTCCGTAAGCGATGGCAAGTTGCTCGCTGCGGATCCGGAGCAGCCGACCTACATCGATCTTAAGTCCGTGCGCGAAGAGGAACGGTGAACCCTGAAAACGATGACGACACTAAAGCATGGTTGGTTTTTCGCGCGCGCGACGCTCGCCAGCACGGTCTTTCGTTTTGATGGCTCAATCCGTTACGTGGAGGCCGCGAGCTTGCTCGCGCTTCAATCGCGCCAGCAAGCTGGCAGCCTACAAGATACGATCTCAAAACAAAAGGCCTCAGCCGGCGCGGTGAGTTATTCCGTCACCCATTGGGAAATCTCGCCTTGATCGAGATGGCCGAGTTCGTCAGCCACAACCTACGCACGTGAATCAATCCGATGACGACTCTCGTATTCTCATTTTACACACGCTTGGCGACACGACGGTTCGTTTTCCGCGCGATCCGGTTTCCGGTCGTGTCGGTTTCGAGCTGCTGCCGTCGGCTTTGACGGCGCAAGCCGTGCCGCGCCGGGCGACGTTGCGCGGACTGCCGTATATTGATGCGATGCCGGGCAATGATCCCTGGCCAGCGTCGGTCGTGGATTCGTTGGTACAGTTTAAACTGGTCGGTGATTCGTATTCTGGTGCGTTCGCCCAAGGCCATACCATGCGTCAGTCGCCGGGTCTCGATGCGTTCAAGTTTACCGGGCAAACGGTGGAGCAGGGCAACGGTGCGACGACGATCGTGACAGCGCTGGCCCGGGCGGACGGTTGCCGGGTCGCGCACCGATTGGTCGCACGCGAGGACGAAGCGGCGTTCGAGATCGCTTCGACATTTATCAACCAGTCGTCGTCGCCGGTGACGTTGGAAATGCTCTCCAGCTTTTCGATTGGCGGCATCACTCCGTTTGCGGCTGATGATGCGACCGGCCGGCTGCGCGTGCACCGTTTTCGCTCGGCGTGGAGCGCGGAGGGCCGGCACGAGGCGAGCACGATCGAAGAGTTGCATCTCGAACGGTCGTGGAGCGGCGCGGCCGCGTTGAGTGAACGGTTTGGCCAGGTTGGATCGATGCCGGTGCGGCGTTGGTTTCCGTTTGTCGCGATCGAAGACGTGGCGGCTGGAGTGATCTGGGGCGCGCAACTGGCATGGGC
>DAITQE010000231.1:0-6190 GCA_036833235.1 Opitutus sp. | reverse complement strand
TCACTGGTCGGAATTGTGGAACGGACCGCCTTTTGTCGTTTACGGACATACGTCACGGCCGATGATTTCCCGGCTCAAGTGGTCATTGGGCATCGACACCGGTTGTGCGATGGGCGGCAGTCTCACCGCCTATGTTTTGCCCGAAAAAAAAGTCGTCCAGGTAAAGGCGCGCGAAAAATATTACCAGCCGTAGCCATCCATGCATATGCCTTCCGCTGATCCCGCCCTCTCCGGCATTCTCCTTCTTTGCATCGATCTGCAGCCGAATTTTCTTAAGGCGATCCCGGGAGCTGATCTTGTTCAACGTCGTTGCGCATTCGCGATTCAGGCGGCGACTGGGCTCGGCATCGATGTCGTCTTTACCGAGCAAGTCCCTCAAAAACTCGGCGGCACCACACCTGAGTTACTCGGCTTGGTTAAAAAGTCGGTGACGTTCGGCAAAATAACGTTTTCTGCCTTGGCGGACGATGGGATTCGAGACGCTTTATGCAACGGGACGGTGGAGCATGTGCTGCTTTGCGGAATCGAAACGTCCGTCTGCGTTTATCAAACAGCCCTCGACGCGATCGCAGCCAACCTTCAGGTCACGCTGCTGAGTGACTGCGTGGCGAGTCGGCGTAGTGACGATGCGCGCGTTTGTCTGGATGCGTTGATTCGCGCTGGAGTTCACGTCTTGCCCAGCGAGTCGGTGTTTTACTCCATGCTGCGCGGCGTGCAGCACCCGTTCTTCCGAAGCTTCACGCAATTGGTGAAAACCTACACGTGAGTTCGCGCGGAACCGTCGAAGCCCAGGCGATCGCGATGGGCGCAAATCAGGTTTTGAGCGGTCGGAGCGCCTGATGTGGCACGGGCGTCTCGCCCGCGTGGGGCATGGGCATCCTGCCCATGGCATCGCGGCGCGAAGCGCCGGCCCGGGCAGGATGCCCGTGCCATTCTCCGAGCCACCCAAAACCTGATCTGCGCCCGATCGCGATCACCGCAAGCTTGTCGGTTGGTCGCTCGTCACTCACGGTAAAGTTGTCCACATCTTTTGCTCCATGTCCGACGAACTCAGCCTCTCCTGTATACGTGACCTCAAAGCTTTCGACGCCTCAGGTAATGGGCGTCCATTTCTGAGCCTGTTGGTCATCAAGAAACTCACCGCAAAAACTGCGTCGAACGGGAACGCGTTTTTCGGGGTGGATTTCGGTGACCGCACCGGATCGTTTGGCTGCACCGTTTTTGGCGACAGTCCTGTTTTCGACGTGCTGAAAGCAGCCGGTGAAGGTGCGGTGGTGCGGATCGAAGGCCGCATCGATTTCTATCAAGGTCGGCTTTCGCCAAAACTTGTTAAAGTGACTTTGTTGTCCGAGTCGGAACTCGGCGCTCCGGGCTTGCTGGAGAAGCTGGTTGAAACCGCACCGGAGAACGCCGATGCGCTTCGGGCGGAGTTAAATGCATTCATTGAGAGCATCATTCATCCGGAACTGCGGGCGACTGTACGAGGTGTGTTCGATGATGTGGGCGATGCTTTTTATTGGTCGCCGGCCGCTGTTTCGATGCATCACGCGTACCGCCATGGATTGCTCGAGCACACCACCCACATGGCTCGCGCGTGCCCCGCGCTCCTGCCGCTGTATCCAGAAGTTGACGCCGACTTGGCAATGGCGGGAATTCTCCTTCACGATACGGGGAAGACGATCGAGTACGAGGGCACGCTCTCCACAAAACGCAGCCGGCGGGGAATTCTGCAAGGTCACGTGGTGCTCGGATATCAACTCGCTCGCAAAGCCGGAATGAGAGCGAAACTTCAGCCAGAACTTCTCGAGCGGTTGGAGCACATTATCCTCTCGCATCAAGGGGAGCCACAGTGGGGCGCCGCAGTCTATGCGGCCACGCCGGAAGCAGTGTTCGTTTCGATGATCGACAATCTCGACGCGAAGATGGGAATGGTGCAGCGAGCGCTGCGCCAAGCCGGAGATGGCGAAGAGTTTTCGGAACGACTGCCAGGGCTGAGTTCGCCGCTTTTAACGAAGCCCCTCACTCCTCGTCAGATTGAGCTGTAGGTTGCGCGCTCGCAGCGCAACGGGCTGCGACGCGAACGTAGCGCGTCGATCGCGCTACCTGCACCAAACGCTGAATTTGCATGCGGGCCATCACGCATGTCATCTGTGCGCTCAATCGAGATGACGTGCGTTTCCCGCAACCTCTCACTGCGGGGGGACTACTGCAGATGCTGGATGATCGATACGATCGGAAGAAACAGGGCGATCACGATCGTTCCGACGAGCACCGCCAGGAAAACAATCATCAATGGCTCAATGATGGAGGTCAGGCCGGCGACGGCATTGTCGACCTCGTCGTCATAGGTGTCAGCAATCCGCGTAAGCATCTCAGGCAGCGCACCAGTCTCCTCCCCTACTTCGATCATGCTCGTGACCATTCCGGGAAAGATGGCTGTCGCTTCCAATGGCCGCGCAACACTGTCGCCTCCCTTGACGCGTTCATGAACCACGGCGATCGCGTTCGCAATATGACGGTTCCCGCTGGTTTCTTTTGTGATCACGAGCGCTTGCAGGATCGGAACTCCACTCGCCAGCAACGTGCCGAAGGTGCGCGTGAACCGTGCGACTGCCGCCTTCAAGGAGAGATCGCCCAGCACCGGGAGTTTGATGCGCAGCCAATCGATCGTGCGCTCGCCCCAATCTGTTTTTCTGACGACGGCAAACAAGGCATACGCGGACGCAACGAGGACAATCGTCACGACGATGTTGTGCTGCACGAAGTAACTCACCGCTAGAACTCCACGAGTGAGCGCTGGCATCGGCTGGCCTTTCAGTAAGCCCGAAAAGATCTGTTCAAACTTCGGAACGACCAGCACCATGAGCGCGGCGACGATCGCCACCGCGAGCAGCATGACGATCACCGGATACGTCATGGCGGATTTGACCTTCCCTTTGATTCGCTCGGCCTTCTCCATGAATCCGGCGAGACGCTCCAATACCGTATCGAGAACGCCGCCAGCCTCTCCGGCCTTCACCATGTTGATGTAGAGGCGGTCGAAAATTTTCGGATGTCTCATCAACCCCTCCGAGAAGGTGCCGCCGGAGCGAATCGCCTCGGCGAGTTCTTCCAAAACGGAGCGAAACGCGACGTTCCGTTCCTGTCGCGAAAGCACCTCGAGGCATCGCAGCAACGGCATGCCTGCCCTCACCAGAGTCGCGAGTTGGCGGGTGAATTGCGTGAGGCCTTTCGCACCGATCACGCGGCCAAGAGTGAAAGACTTCTTTCGCGGACGCGCGCGCTGCACTGCAGCTTTCGCAGCTCCAACGCTTTCACTGCCGCGACCGGGCGGCGAGTTGATCCCGCTCACCACTCCCGCCGACGCGTTCAATACGAGCGAAGTCGGAGCAAGACCTCGCGCCTTCAACGCCGCCGACGCTTGCTCGGGGCTGCCCGTTTCGATCGTGCCGTCGCGCTCACGGCCAGAGATGGCTTCGATCGCAGTGTAGGTAAATGTTGGCATTTTCTGGAGGATTCACTGCTTTCTGATGAATAGATAATGCGTCGTCCGAAACTTCCGGGACGTGCACGGCCGCGCGTACAACCGACCAAGAGCAAATCATTCCGGTTCGAACACGCGGCGGGGTGACCCGCTTGTGTCGGGCCGTCGAAAGCGTCGGGCTTATGTGCATTTCAAGACTTCCTCGATGGTTGTTTCGCCGTTGAAGATCGCGCGGAGTCCGTCGTCGAGCAGCGTGCGCATCCCCAACTCGACCGCTTTGTCTCTGATCAATAACGTTGGGGCACTGCGCCCGACCAACTCGCGGAGAGGCTCGCTCAGCCTGAGCCATTCAAAAATTCCAAGCCGTCCACGATATCCACTTTGATTGCAATGTGAGCAACCCTGTCCGTTGAAAAATGGCCGCGACGGTGAATGCGCGATTCCACCGCCAAGTTGCTCAATCAACGAAGCAGTCGGCTCGTACGGCGCACGACATCGCGGGCAAATCCGCCGAACGAGTCGCTGCGCCAGCACCGCTTCCAAGGTCGACGCAATCAGGAACGGCTCAATGCCCATGTCGATCAGCCGCGTCACGGCGCCGGCCGCGTCATTGGTATGCAGCGTCGTCAGCACGAGATGTCCAGTGAGCGAGGCTTGGATGGAAATTTGCGCTGTCTCGAGATCGCGAATTTCGCCCACCATGATCACATCCGGATCTTGACGAAGAAACGACCGTAGGGCTGATGCGAACGTCATGCCGGTCGCAGGATTCACGGGCACCTGCATGATACCCTCTATATCATATTCCACCGGATCTTCCGCGGTGAGCACTTTGACATCCGGTGTGTTGATCGCCCGCAACGCACTGTAAAGCGTCGTGGTTTTCCCCGAACCCGTCGGTCCCGTGACAATAAAGATTCCATTCGGCCGCTGGATGATTTCGCGGATACCGGCCGCCACATCTTTCGGCAAACCGAGTTGCGCGAGATCGAGCTGGACGGCCGATTGATCCAACACGCGCAATACGACGCTTTCACCAAATTGCGTCGGAAGCGTTGAAGCGCGCAGGTCCACCGCTCGACCGGCGAGCGTCAGCCGGATCCGGCCGTCCTGCGGAACACGACGCTCGGCGATGTTCAGATTTGCCAGCACTTTCAACCGCGAGGTAATCGGCAGCGCGAGAGCTTTGGGTGGTGGCGGCATCTCATAGAGCGTTCCGTCAACCCGGTAGCGGATCTTGAATTCGTGTTCGAATGGCTCGAAATGGATGTCACTCGCCTTTTCGCGAATGGCCTGCCCAAGGACTAGATTCACGAAACGCACAATCGGCGCCTGGCCCGCGCGTGCTTCGAGATCATCCGTCGAAGTATTCTCTCCAGGTTGAGCGAGGTGTTCCTCGGCGGCGAATTCCCGCCCGAGATCCTCGAAGCTCGTTTTGTCCTCTCCGTAATATTGATTGATCAACGCTTCCACTCGCGCGGGATCGCAAACGTGCAAGTGCACATCTCGGCCAAGTGAGAACGTTAGATCGTCGATGATCTGACCGTTGAACGGGTCCACCGCGAGCAGGTCGATGCGCTGTCGATCCGCACTCAACGGAATCACGCCGTAACTCCGCGCAAGCTGAGCGCTCAACAACTCAACGGCGTCAGCGGGCAACGTCGCGGGCGGCTCCGGCGTGAATCCGCAACCGAGGCTTTCGGCAATGGTTCGCAGCAGGGTCGCCTGATCGACCAGCCCGTAACCGACGACGAGATCCACCAGCGATTTGGCGGTCAGCTGGCGTTCTTCTTGCAACGCAGCCAGCTGATCGACCGTGACGAGTTCTCGCTCGCGTAGCAGCTCGTAAACAGCTTGGCCGTGACTTTCGAACATGAGGCCAAGCTCGCCGACTGCGCCTAATCTGCAGCCTCCGTCTCACGATGCGGAGCGGTAGCACTAACGAGCCGCACTCTGAGACGGGTAGCGACCGCGCCGATCACAGGTCTTTGAGTTTCGCGCCCAACGCCACCAACTTGTCGCGCATCAGGGTCGAATCCTGCGCTTTTTCCACACATTCGTCAGCACTGATGAGCTCGCGATTGTAGAGGCTCATCAAGTGCGTATCCATGGTTATCATGCCGAGGTTGGCGCCGGTCTGAATATCCGACGCGATTCGGAATGTTTTGTTCTCACGGATCAACGAGGCGATCGACGTCGTCGTGATCATGATCTCAAAACCGGCGATCCGACCGCCGCCGACTTTCTTACACAGCACTTGAGAGATGACCGCCTGTACCGATGACGCGAGCTGCGTACGAATCATGTCCTTCATGGCCGCAGGAAACGCGTCCACGATGCGATCGATCGTCTTCGCCGCTCCGTTCGTGTGCAGCGTAGCAAATACCAAGTGTCCCGTCTCAGCCGCACTGATCGCGGCCTCGATCGTCTCCAGATCGCGCATTTCACCGACGAGAATAATGTCCGGATCCTGCCGCAACGCCCGGCGGATGGCCTCGGCAAACGAGGGAACATCGGAGCCGACCTCGCGCTGCGTCACGACACAGCGCTTATGATCGTGATAATATTCGATGGGGTCCTCGATCGTGATGATGTGACCGTCACGATGCTCGTTCACATAATTGACCATCGAAGCGAGCGTGGTCGATTTACCCGAGCCGGTTGGGCCGGTCACGAGGATCAACCCACGAGGCCGGTACAGGAGTT
>DAITQE010000230.1:0-6212 GCA_036833235.1 Opitutus sp. | reverse complement strand
GAGCGTTTCGCCACGCTCGCTACCCAACAAACGCTGCAGCGTGTTGCGCTGTTGACGATCGTCCCACCACCCGAGCCCTTTGACTTCGATTTCCGCCTGCGGAGTGCGCTTGTCTTTGGCGAATGCTGTGACCGCGCCAGTCGCGGAAAGAATGAAAACGATCACCAGCCAGCCGAACCGGCAGAGGCTATTTCTTCTCATCTTTCTTCTTCCCCCCCTTCTCGTAAAAGCGCCATTTCAGCCCGCCGTAATAGTCGTCAAATTCATCATACTCGCCCGTCAGCGCCCATTTGTTGCTGAGCTTGTATTCGATGCTGTATGTCTCGCGCCCTTGCGCCGAAATATTTTCTCCACTGGAAATCGTGAGCCGGTCTGGTCCGCTCGTGTCACCGCCAAGGCTTCCCAAAATACTCTGGCCAAAAAATGCCCCGAACCGCGCGACGCGCTGCCGATCCGTCGTCGCGATTTCGTTATGCGGAGCTTCTCCTGCCATCACCATCAACAAAACCTGCTCGGCTTCGAGCGGCGGACTCGATGAAAATGTCAGATTCGGCGCCGAGGCCGAGCCGGTCAGCTCCAGCCGCAAATCGTATCCATAACGTCGCGTCGTCGCGTTGACCAGCAGCTGCGGCTCCGGCTGTTCCGGAGTCAAACGCACCTGACCTTGGCGGACTTCGAAGCTCGCAAACGGTAAACGGATATTGCCTTCGTCGATTACCGCTTCACCCGTCGCGCGGGGAATTCCGAGTGTGCCTCCCAGTTTAAAATGGGCGGACGCCGTGCCGTTGAACACGGGCGTACGAAGCCGCATAAAACGTTCGCCCGTTACGTTCACGTCCAGGGTCCACGCGTTGAGCGGCACGGCTTCGACCGAAAAATAAGGCGGCCGTCGCGCCGTCTCCTTCGCTCCCGTCGGGATCAGCGACGCAAGGTCCGCGAGAAAAAGGCTGTCGCGCAAATGAACGTCTCCGCCGATCGCCGTTCGGCCGCGCGCTGACGTGAGTTTTAAATCGAGATCACCACGCACCAGCAAACCCGCGCGGCGAACGAATGGCAGATTCTCGCCTTTCAAAACAAGATCCAGTTGTGGTTCATCGCCCCGTGGCAATTCCGCCTTGCCTTGCAGTGTCACGAGTTGGCCGCCCATCCGTGCAGTCACCGCGTCCAGCGTAACCGATCGCCCGCCAAACCGCACATCCGCGTTGACCTCCTGCAAAACTCCCAACGGACCCAGCGGACGCGATGTGGCATCACTCAATTTCAAAAAACCGCTGATCGTTTCGTCTGGCTTGAACGTCAGGTCAATTTTCAGCCGGCCCTTTGGCGCCAAGTAGTCCGGAAAGTGGTGCGCAATCGCCGCGATCTCCGCGTCCGGTACCTCAATGCGCAGATCGCCTTGACGAACGAATGTCCGCGGTGATTGCAGCAAGTCGCGCCAGCGCTCGCCAGAAACTGGCAGCGTTCCTTGGGCGCGAACCAGCTGGCCATCCACGCGCACGGAAAACGTATTCAGCTTCACGCCGGAGGAATCAGCCGCGAGTTGCACGTCCAGTGCTTCAATCTTTGGCCACTCGAATTTGTATCTTCCCGGGACCGCCGCCAGTCGGTCCGCCTTGAGCCGCACGTCGCCTTTCGGCTTCGTTAACGTGCCTTCGAGGCGCGCTGTTACTTCCGGCTCGACGATATCGATTCCAGTCAGGCTCGAGATCTGGTCCCAGAACTTTGGATTCGACGAGGTCGCGGCATTTACAACAAACGGAGCGTCAAAGTCGATCTGCGCAAACGGGCTTTGCGTCGGCCGAAAACGTATCGGCAGTCGCCCCGTTGCATCCACGATCACATTCTGGCCCTCCGCCCCCCGCAGCGAAACGATTTCCAGACCTTGGCCGTCTCCACGCAGGTCAACTCCGATATGACCGACCCGCTCGTCCCCCAGCGCAATCGAAGCATGCGCGTTCCCCGAATACTGGATCGGCCCATTCGCCCAATGACCGTTCAGCGTAATCGCGTCGACGATCCATGCGCTCGAGCGCAGCGTCAGGAAATCGCGAAACCATCGAGGGTCGAGGTGCCGCACGTTCAAATTGATTTCTCCTGTTTTGCCCCATGTCATGGCTCCGTCGATCGCCGACTCGGGACCCTGCAGATTCACCGGCCCGATTCGCCAGTGAGGTTTCCACGATACACTCACCGGTTGAGTCAACCGCAGTCTCGGCGCGTCTCCATTAATCAACGACAGCGCATTTACGCGTAGTTGGTTGCGATCGAACGAGCCGGCCGTCTCAACCTTCGAGCCGCCCGACGATGCGACTCCGGTGAACTCCTGGATGCCCAGCCCAGTGCCCCGCCAGTTGACCTCCAAGGCGACGGGGTTCACCTGTGGGAATCGAACGTTTTTCGCCTGGCCGTGCCCTTCATGTTTTAGATCCGGCCAGCGGCCTTCGCCACGCGCGTCGAGCGCAACGGTGCCAAACTGCACGGAAGCCGGCACCCATCGCGCTATCGCCGCGCGGCCAATCGTTCCGCTCAGCCGTCCATCGTGCAGCTCGCGCGTGCGAAAATTCCAGCCGCCTTTCACCGTCAGTTCGTGTCCGTCCTTCGCCACCATTTTTCCATTTCGAATCTCGAGGACCGGCCAGGCAAATCGTCCCGCAACGTCGATGGCCTTCGCCTCAATTTGCTCCACCGCGACGTCTTCACCTGCCATCGAAAAATCGATCGAAGCGATGCCGCTCTCAGCCGCTGCAATCCGCCCTTCGCCGCGGAGTTTCCCACGCGCTTGCAGCCAGGGTTGCTCCGCCAGGTTGGCTTCGAAGGTGAACCGAGACGGTGCCGATTTCAGATGTCCCTCGCGATCGATCGTCACCGGCTCGCTGAGCGCGGCCGTCACGCCCGGAATCTGCACACTGAGCCTCTCCGCAACGAAAACGTTGTTCCCCCCGCGCCCGTGCAACGTGATCTTGATCGGCGGAGCCTGCGATGGCGCGAGCGGTTCGCCAGCAACGTTCACATCGGCGGTCAAATTGCCGTCGCGCCATTCGAGCAAAGCATTTCCGCGGATGTGGGCATAATGTCCGCTCAGCCTAACTTTCTCGCCGGAAATATCCCAGTTGCTCGAGCGCAACGATGCCTCCGTGGGCATCCATCCTGGTTTTCCAAACGTGCCGGAAATATCGCCTGATTGCCCCCACCATTTAACGGTGCCGTGCACCGTCGCGCCTTCGCTCACTAGATTCGCCCCGCCCAATGTGTCGGGCGTGGTGACGATTGCGCGCCATCCTTTTCCTTGCGGTGTCGTGAGCCGAACCGCGCCTTTCAACGCGCGATACGTCACGCCGGATGTGGTCAGCACGCGGTTTTGCCACTCGACCGATTCAAATGTTAATCCTCCTCCAGGCCAGGCGACTTTGCCTGGACCAGCTGAGGCCCGCGGAAGCCAATGCGCCAGATGATCGGCAACGGTGTTCAATTTCTCGCGCAAGGGAGTCCACCCGCCAGGCTTCGTCGTAACTGCCGTTCCGGATTTCGCACGTATCACGTCGACCGACCAGGAACCCGCCGCAATCACGCCGGGCGAGCGCGTCAATCGTCGCCATAGCCAAACGATCGGCGTGTCGCATTTCACCGACTGCACTTTGACTGTCACGACCTCTCGCCGAACCTCCACGGTCTCCAGGTGAAAACGTCCGTAGCCGTCGCGTTCGTATTTTCCAAACGTCATCCCAAACGATGGGCCGATCGCTGTGATCGCCGGCCCGAGCCACCATGGCAGCAACAGCACCGCCGTGACGAGTGCCACTGCCAAACCTGTGAGAATGATAACGAGACGACGCATGGGAACTGTCCCGCTCGCGCGTCACGTGTCGGTTATGCCACCGACGCAAGACCGCTTCGCCGTAAAAGGGCGTCGAGCTCGGGATCACGACCCATAAACGCGCGATACAGTTCCGCGGGATCCGCGGAATTTCCCCGGCTCAAAATATGTTCCACAAACGCCGCCCCCGTATTCGAATTAAATACTCCTTCGTTTTTGAAACGAGTGAACGCATCCGCATCGAGCACCTCGGCCCATTTGTACGAATAATATCCGGCAGCATAGCCGATGGGATCGCCAAAAATGTGCGTAAACCGCTTAACGACGGTCGGCGCCGGCGGCTCCGTTCGAATCAGACAATCAGCGACGGACGCTCGCGCCAGGGGCTCGACATCAGCCGCGGCCGCAAACTCCGCTGTGCGCGTGTGCAACAAGAGATCCATTTTGGCCAGCGCCAGCTGACGCATCGTGACCGAGGCTGCGCGAAAATTTTTCGCCGCCGTCATCTTCTGAAAAAGTTCCTCCGGGATGGCTGCGTCCGTCTCGTGATGACGCGCGAAAAGATCGAGACTGGCCCGCTCCCAACACCAGTTCTCCATAATCTGCGACGGCAACTCGACGAAATCCCAAGCCACGTTAACGCCGTTAAGCGATTTGATTTCGACTTCTCCGAGGAGATGGTGGAGCAAATGGCCGAATTCGTGAAAAATCGTCTCCACTTCACGATGAGTTAACAGCGACGATCGTCCCGACGCGGGTGGCGTGAGATTGCCGCAGATCAGTCCCAGATGCGGTGCACGGCGTCCATCGGGTTGCGGGCCGCCTGTGATCAAATAGTTCATCCAAGCTCCGCCCCGTTTCGATTCGCGCGGATACCAGTCCGCATAAAACGACCCGACCTGACGTCCATGACGATCGATCACGTCGTAAAATTTCACCTCGGGATGCCAGGTCTCGACGGGCGCATGAATCGCGTCCGTCTCGGTCGCATCGCCACCAGAACCGCTGATGGTTGAGGGCACCGTGCCCGCCGCAGCGGTTGAACGCTCGGTTATCCGCAATCCGAATACTCGCTGAACGAGTTCGAACAGTCCAGCGATCACTTTGTCCATTGGGAAAAATGGCCGCAGCACTTCTTCGTCGAAATCGTAGCGCGACTGGCGAAGTTTCTCCGACCAAAACGCAACCTCCCACGGTGCCAGCGGTGCAGTTGGCTGGCCAGTTTGCTGCGCCTTGAATTCCTCCAGCTCACGCCCCTCCCGCGCAAACGCTGCGACCGCGCGATGCTGCAGATCAGCGAGGAACGCCAACGCGCGTTCTCCGGCTTTTGCCATCCGACGTTCGAGGACCAGGTCGGCGAAATGAGCTTTGCCGAGCAACGCCGCTTTTTCCGCTCGCAGCGCCAGAATCCGAGCAATCAAAGCCGTATTATCGTAAGGTGCTCGAGCGCCGACCGCGACGCCGGCTTCCCACATTTCGCGACGAAGCGCATGGTCTTCGAGGTAGGTCATGAATGGTTCTTGAGACGGCTGGTGCAGCGTGAACCGCCAACCTGAACCTCCTTTCGCTTCAGCGCTGCGACGCGCGGCCGCCTGCGCATGAGCCGGAAGCCCTTTCAGCCGCGACTCGTCATCCACGATGAGTTGCCAGGCATTCGTCGCATCGAGGACGTTTTCAGAGTATTTCTGCGTGAGTTGTGACAACTCCGTTTGCAGCGTTTCGAGGCGCGTACGCTGCGCCAACGGGAGATCAGCGCCCGCTTGGCGGAAATCCGCCATCGTCTCGTCCATGAAACGCCGATGTATTCCTGTCAGCGCTCGCGCAGCATCGCGATCGGCGAAGCTTTTCAGCCGTATCCACAATTCAGGGTTGAGCGGAATCCGTGCAAAAAACGCTGACACATGCGGCAACATGGCATTGTGCGCCGCACGAATCTCCGGTGAGTCAGCCACCGACTGCAGGTGGGTAACCTTGGCCCAAGCTTGATTGAGTGCCTCCGTCGCGTGTTCGAGCGCGAGGAACGTAGTGTCGAACGCAAGCTCGTCCCGACCGCGACTCGCGATCGCGGCGATCGACGCTTGAGCATGCTCGAGCGCTTCGGTGATCGCCGGACCGATAAGCGCAGGAGTCAGCTGCGACCAACGTATTTCAAATGACGAATCGAGAAACGGATTTGTAGAGGAAGTTGCCATGCGGAACTGGCAACAGAACGCTCCGTCGAGACTCGCGCAAGCTCAGCGGATCTTCTGCCTTCCGCGCGCGCGCACGAGCTGAGGTTTTATCGACGACCATGGGCGCGTGGGCGTCCCGCCCGCTTTCGGGTACTCCGAGTAAAGATCTCCGGGACAAGCCCCGGAGCATTGCAGAAATCGAGGCGGGGGTCCGGGGAGCACACGCG
>DAITQE010000229.1:2948-6249 GCA_036833235.1 Opitutus sp. | reverse complement strand
ATTCCCAGGCGCCTGCACGACGCGCAATTTTTGAAGGAGTTCGCGGAATTAGTCCCAGGGGAGACGAAACGCATCCAGGCGCTCGCCGAGCAACTCCTCGATTTATCCCGTCCAAGAAAATACGAGTTCGTGTCCGTCGATATCCACGACGTGATCGCGGATTCGCTTTCGCTCCTTAAACAAAAGGCGAAGACGGCGGACGTCAGCCTGCAAACGGAAGCGTCGGCGGCGCATTCGAAAATCGTGGCCGACCCGCAGGCGCTGCGGCAAGTTCTCCTGAATTTGGTTTTGAACAGCATCCAATCGATCGCTCAAACGCAACGCCCTGGCCGTGTCCTAGTCCGCACAGCAGATGCCGAGCGCGGAGTGGTTATTGAAACCGAGGATGACGGTCCGGGACTTCCGGATACGATTAGGAGCCGTCTGTTTCGCCCCTTTGCGTCGGTCGGAAAGAAAGGCGGGCTGGGCCTCGGACTGGCGATCTGCGCCGAAATCGCAAAAGTTCACCACGGCGAAATCGTCGCGGAGAGTCGCAGCACCGGCGCACTCTTCAGGATCTGCTTGCCCATCACCGGCCCAAACGGCGCGGAAGCAGACCAATGATTGTCTGCATCCGTTCGTCCGCCAATCACATCACACCCTAGCAATTCACAAGGAAGAATCATGGCGTGGTCAGAAGTTCACTGGAAAAGCGAAATCCTCGGTAAGGAAACGACGGTGCAAGTGCTCACGCCGCAGGTCGGGGCGCCACCTTATCCGACGCTCTATCTCCTTCATTCTCTTAACGACGATTCATACGCATGGTTACGAAAGACGCGCATCGAGTCGCTCGTCCGCCAGCTTCCGCTCGTCGTCGTCATGCCCGACGGCTACCGCGGATTCTTCACGGATAACGAAGAAGGGCCACCGTACGCGCGGCATGTCGGAGAAGAGGTCGTGTCTTTTGTGGAGCGCACGCTTCCTGTCCGGTCGGAGCGTCGCTCGCGCGCCATCGGTGGCGTGTCGATGGGCGGCTACGGCGCGCTTCGCGTTGGGCTGGGATACTCGGATCGCTTTTGTTCGATCCACAGCCATTCGGGTTCGCTGGATCGCAGTGTTGAATTCCTGCTGAATCCAGCGGACCGCACCGGGATCATGAAACATCGACCCGATAGATTCATCATCGAGATGCGACGGATTTTTGGCGAGCGACCCAACGGAACGAAACACGACGTGCTGAAACTCGCGCTCGACGCCAAACAACGCGGCACCCTGCCTAAGCTCTGGATCGATTGCGGAACCGATGATTACCTCATCGAAGGCACCCGCGCGTTCCATCGTGAGTTGGAGGCTGCTCAGATTCCGCACATTTATCATGAATTCCCCGGTTCACACGATTGGGAGTATGCGAATCAGCATATCGAGGCAGCGCTGGCGTTTCATGTCGCGAATTTGGAAATCGTATCGATCCCGACTAACTGAGATGGCGGAAAGTTACTGCCGCGCTTTTTGCACTTGCGCAGTCAAGCAAGTACCAGACGAGCGTCGAAACTCCGTGTTTCAAAAACGCCCCTCAATAGGAGATAGAGTCCGGCTCGCAGACGTCACCCCTGATGCTGTCCCAATAACGGTGCATTTTGGGACGCGCCAATTCGACTCGACCATTCACTCATAGGTGACCGTCTCGGTTGCCCTCAGGGGTTGGTTGTGGGATGGGGCTCGCTTGCAAACTGATCAAATCGAGGACGCCGGTGCGGAGCGCGAGCCAGGCAAACTGCAGAAACGTCTCCTCCGGCTTGCGGGCATAATCGACTTTCCCTGCTTTCAATGCGCCTGCCTGGTCCGGTGTGTTCTCGTTCCTCACCTTCAACTGATTGGTCAGAATTGTGGCCACGCGATTGGCGACGCCTCTTTCGCTGCCGGTGTCCAGATCGACTACCGCCACCTTCAAGTCTTGGTAAACTCCCCGCAAGGCGCCGTGGGCATGGCCATCCACCACGTCGATGTCGAACCACGCTTCGCTGGAACTGCCCGACCTGATCTGGATGCGTCCCGCACCGTCCATATACTCGTCGAGGCGGGTCAGGTCTATCGCGCTTAATTTTCCCGAGTAGTGAAACGCCAGCGTGGAGGGCGCCACCGGGATCCGCAGCTGCACGGTCATGGTTCCCGCGTCCATCAGCCGGCCTTCCGCCGTGAGTCCGATGACCTGGCCGCCCGCCGCCGTGTTCGCGATTTCCTTCGCGCTGATCTGCACCGCGGTGAACGAGAGCACGCCGGGTTCAGCTCCTTCGAACCGCCGGGCGGCATACTTGATCAGTCCATTGGTGATCGTGAGCCGGTCGATGCGGAACGACTTGGTGATCGCGGCGAGCGCCTCATGCGGCATGGGCGGGCTCATCGTCAGCGGACGGCGCGGTTTGTCGCGATTGACCAAGGACTCAAATACCGGACGGACCAGTTCGACCGACTGGGCGCGATACGCCTGGCCGTTGAGCAACTCGGCGAAACCCACGCCTCGCAGGGTGCAGGATGCGGCTGCCAGCCGATAGCGCACCCGTCGAAAGGGGGCCGAGGCGAAGAACGCTTCGTCGCTTGCGACCAACTGCAGTTTCAGTTCCTGCGCCACGATTTCAGAATCCGGCGCCGAAATGCGAAGATGCCCGCACTGGATGCGATACTCTGCTTCGAGCAACACGGCGGAGAGGTCCGTGACTTCAAGCTGGGCGCTGCTGAAAATCTGCGCCGGGTTGGGTTTGCCCGCCAAAAGCCGGCCCCAATGCACTCCCGTCAACGAAATCGAAACCGCGCTGGCGGGCGCCCCATCCTTCCGGGTCATGGCCACGGAGTCGCACCCCAGGCGATTGCGCCAAAAATCGTAGCGCAACGCGCCCAGATGCAGGGAAGCTCCGGGAAGATGCGCGGAGAATGTCTGCTCGAGTTTCGGCCTGAGGAATAGATTCAATAGCGCATCGCCGAAAAAGTGGAAAACGGCGGCGACCAAAACGACGATAGCCAGCGACGCCGCGATGGCCTTGATTGCTTGCGCTCGTTTTCGGATGTTTCGCGCGGGGGACGCAGCGACGGGGGCAGTTAGGTTTTTCAATGAGACTTTCGCGAGGCGGCCCAACCGCATCACTGAAATAGTTAATACCTGACCCCGTTCGAGCTGCACGGTTTCACCCGGCGCTATCGGTTGAGCGCGTCATACCAGAGAGCGCGGAGTCAAAACGCGGGCTCCAAAAAAGAACGTCTGCGAAACGGCCTCGGCTGGACGGTCGATTTTTCGATCCGTAGAGTGCGAACTTGGACAAAACTCGGC
>DAITQE010000229.1:0-2938 GCA_036833235.1 Opitutus sp. | reverse complement strand
CCGCCGTATCAGTGATCCGCGCTTCGGTGCTTCGGCGAACCAGCGTTCGATCAGATCGAGCCAGCTCGAACTGCTAAGAATGAAGTGCAGCATAAGACGAGGATGACGAGCCAGCGTTGCACGCGCGGGTGGCCATGCGTGCCGTAGTTGTCGAGGATCAGATGAAGGGCGGCCGGACCGGGGAGGCGGATACGCACCGCCTCTATTAAGACCACCGGCGCATTTTTTCGTGATACCCGGCCATCCTGCCACCTCTGCTCTTATGCGCACTTATTTGAGGGACACTACGCTAGGATCCGCTCCAAGCCGCTTTCGTGGCTGGGGAACAACTGGCGCCTTGTCGTCTGACTGCGCCGCGACTGATGCCAAGAAGCAAACACCCATCATCCCCGGGGCAGACGCGGCGTTTCACCACGGATACACCACAACACGCCCCTATCAAGTTGTCAGCGGAACACTCGGACCTAAGCAAGGCGCGCCAAAGTCGTCTCTCGTTTTGGCGCGATCCGATCCCACACCATCCCCCACAAATGTATTCCATATATCGTTCGATTGGCCGATTTCGACCGCTGCTCCGCATTGCCTCGGTTGTTGGCTTTGCCGTGCTCTTCAACTCCACATTCGGCCAAGGCTGCATGGCCACTCGCGTCAGTCCGCCCATGGTGGACGTTTCCGAGTCCTCGCAGTACCTGCAGCCGGGACAGTGGGAAACATCCGAGTCTTTACGGCACTACGAAGCGAAGCGGCATTTCCACGATTATAACGAGGAAAACGTGCCGGCCAACGCTCCGCGGGTTATGCGCACGATTCTCGACACCTCGATCACGCGTATGCTTACGTCGACCACGTCGGTCACCGTGAGCATTCCATATCAATGGGGGTCGTTCGATAGGAGCCCTATTCCACCGTACACAGGGAGCAAGGACACCGCATCCGGTTTGGGCGACATCGCGGTGACGTTTCGGAAGTGGATCCTCGATCCCGCGACGCATGCGACCGGGAACTTACGTCTCGGACTCGGCATCAAGTGTCCGACCGGCGACTACCACCAGGATACCAATCGCCTCGTCAACACCGCGCCCGCCGGCAGTCCTCAGCATCTTGTCTGGGAGAGAGGTCCGGCCGATATCGCCATCCAGCCGGGCGATGGCGGCTGGGGGCTCATTTTTGGCGCGGAAGGATTTCGCCGAATCAAGGGCAGCGCCATGGTCTACGGCGAGTTGACGTATCTCTCGAATCCGCGCGGCAACAACGGCGTGAACAATCAGTGGAGCGGAGCGGGACCGTATGTACCCGATAGGGTGACCAGCGTACCTGATTATTTTCTCACCCGTGCTGGTCTCGCTTTCGGCGAACCGCTGGGGTGGCATCGCGGCAGCTTCCAGATCGGCCTGCGCGCGGAAGGCCAGCCCGTCCGCGACCTCATCGGCAATGCGTCGGGGTTCCGTCGTCCTGGCTGCACTCTGTCCGTCGAGCCGGGTTTCGGCTATGGTTTCGGCCAATGGACCGCATTCTTCTCGCTGCCGGTTACCATTGAACGTGTCCGTTGGCTGAGCGTCGACGAGCGGCAAGCCGGAAGGAAAAACGCCGTCAGCGCCGCCTTCGCTGACTACAATTTCATCGGCGGCGTCAGTCGCCGCTGGTGACGTACGCCAAAGGCGCCGGTTCGCGCGGCGCCTTTGATGGCGTCAGTCCGCAGGGTATTGGTGTAATTCGGGTGCTTCGGTCGGCTACTTCGCGTCCCCAAAACGAACGTATCTGAAACGCGGCCGCCCCCGAACTCACTTTCGCGGCCACCGACACCACGCAAAGTCTTGAGCGTCGATTCGCGTCAGAAACGGTGCTTTTTGAAACGCGCCGATCGACGCACAATGTCATCCTTACTTTCGTCGGCAGCTTCTTGAATTCAGATCTGGAAAAGTCAGGCGCACCCAACAGACCGTGACTGTCACGGAGCACTCTCAACCGGCTAACCGATGGGCTCATTTCTCGGGCTCCGGCCCGAGCGACTTCAATTAGCCGAGTTCGACCTTAGTTGCATGCGAGGCCTAGCAAAAGCAAAGCAAGAAGGCCTGCTGGCATCGCCTATTTCGCGGGCCAGCGACGGCGGTTCGCGATCGGGGTTGATCAAGGCGCATCCCTCGCCGAGGCGGCAGCGACGGCGCTGTGGCTGACCAACGGGCTCTCCCAGACCAGACCGAGCAGTTCCTTGAGCTGGGCAAAACGCCGCGGCCCCAGTTCCTCGCTCCATTCCCGTTCGATCTCGCGGAGGATGTCTTGAATCTTTCGATAGGCGGCTTGGCCCCGGGGCGTAAAACTCACCACCCGGCCCTGCCGCCCGGCGGGCGCGTCGCGCCTGGCGATGTAACCGAGGCCCTCGACGCTCCGTAGCAGTTGGTTCATCGCTTGCTTCGACATGCCGGCGCGTTCGGCCAGCGCGCTGGGTCGGACTCCATCCGGGCCAGGGTATTGGAGGATGGGGATGTGCGACAGGCTCAACTCCACAAATCCGGCGCGATTCAGCTCCTGGATGAGGCGGCGATGGATCGCCTGCGCCGGGACGCGCAAAAGGGCGCCGATCAGGAGGTCTTTGGTCTGGAGGTCGGCGCGAACGGGTGGCGGAGACATGGAGGTAAATATAATTTACTTGACGCAGAGTAAACTATATTTACCAAGAGCGGAAAACACAAATGAAAACCATGCCCCCGCCGCTGCGCCTAAACCCCTCCGACGAGACCATCCGGGCCGGCGCCCTCACCATCCGCTTCTTGGTCTCCGGCGAAAATTCGAGCGGCAGCATGGCGGCTTTCGAACTCGGCGTCCCGGGCGGCGAGCGGCTGATGGCCCCGGCGCACAGCCACGACCACTACGAGGAGACGATCTACGGGCTGACCGGGGTCATGACCTTCACGGTCGACGGCCAGCCGTTCGACATCGG
>DAITQE010000228.1:0-6256 GCA_036833235.1 Opitutus sp. | reverse complement strand
CGTCCCGCCCAAGCCATCCGAACCGCTCTCGGCGGGACGCCGAGAGCAGCACGCGAGACGCGTGCGCTCCCCGGACCCCAGACATCGGTTTCTGCAATGCCCCGGGGCTTGCTCCGGGGATTTTTATTCGCTTGCGGTTCTGCTGGCCAACAAAACGCGACCAGCGAGCCACCAACACGGCTGCCGTTCGCGGTATGAAGGTTGGGTTTGTAGTTCCGTCTTCAGGCGGTCCGCAGATCGATTCCGTCTGAAGGCGGGACAACGTGCGAAGCAGATGCGCAGCCGGGCTCGCCGCAAAGTGCAGCGCAACGGCGACAGCGGCGTGTGGCTCAACGATGAGCGTGAGACGCTCCCTTGCGCACGTCGCGACGGCGGTGCGTGGTGATCGGGTTGCTCCGTTTACCTCGTTCGCCGCTTTGATGACCTCTTATCGTTTCCCAAAAGATTTTGCCTGGGGCGTGGCTGCCGCCGCTCCTCAAATCGAAGGCGCCTCCACGACGGACGGCAAAGGCGAGTCCATCTGGGACCGTTTTTCCACGCGTCCAGGCAAAATCGCCAATGGACACACGCCCGCCGTGGCCTGCGACCATTATCATCGTTATCGGAGCGACTTCGCGTTGATGCGAAAGCTCGGCGTGAAACATTATCGCCTCTCGATCGCGTGGCCGCGGATTTTTCCGCAGGGCGATGGTGCGATCAATTCCGCCGGCATCGCTTTTTATCACCGACTGTTCGATGCGCTGGAAAAAAAAGAAATCACACCGTGGGTGACGATGTTTCACTGGGATCTCCCCCAAACGCTCGAGGAACGTGGCGGTTGGCGCACGCGGACGCTGGTCGATGCTTTCGCGACCTACGCGGACGTGATCGTTTCGACCTTTGGCGATCGCGTGAAACACTGGATCACAGTGAACGAAATTCCGTGTTTCACCCAGCGCGCTTACGGCGGCGGCAACAAGGCGCCCGGTCTTAACGAGGGGCTGGCGGTGGTCAATCAGGCCTATCATCACGCGTTGCTCTGCCACGGGCATGGCGTGCGCGCGGTGCGCGAGCACGGCGGTCGCGGCGCGCGGGTCGGCCTCGCGGAAAATCCCGAGCCGCCGATTCCGGTTACCGGCACGGCGCGCGACATCGCCGCGGCGCGCGCAAAGTTCGAGGAGGATAATTTTCGTGTGCTGGATCCGATTTATCGGGGACATTACTCGCCGCGGTACCTGCGCGCAGCGGGCAAAGCACGGCCGAAAATCGGCCGAGACGATTTCAAGCTCATCGGTCTGCCCACCGATTTTCTCGGTCTGAACATTTACTCCGGCACCTTCGTGCGAGCCGATCGTCGCGGTCGGGCGGAGAAAATTCCATTTCCAGCCGCTTACCCGCGGGCCGATAGCCCCTGGCTGCAACTTACGCCAGAGGCGATTTATTGGGCTCCGCGTTTCGCCGCAGAAATTTATGGGGTGAAGTCGATCGTCATCACTGAAAACGGTTGCGGCTACGATGCCGAGTCCGTGATTGACGGGGAGTGCCTCGACTTGCATCGCCGCGAATTTCTCCGCAATTACCTGAAGGAACTCCACCACGCCATCGCCGACGGCGTGCCCGTGCACGGCTACATGCTGTGGTCGTTCATGGATAATTTCGAATGGCAGGACGGCTACGCGCGCCGTTTCGGAATCTGCCACGTGGATTTTGCCACCCAAAAACGCACACCCAAACTCAGTGCGCAATGGTATGCCGCAGTCATGCGCGAGAACCGAATCGTCTAAAAAGAACCGCAAATTTTGTCATTTCACCGATCTCCCTCATGAAAATCCTATTTCCCCGGGTTGCGGTTTGCGCCGCGATTACTGCCGCAGCCGCGATGATGGTGGCCGTCGCCGCCACCGAAACATCTCCGACCGCACCGCTGATGGTGAGCGCGGCCCGCCAGAAACCAACTGACCCCTGGCTGGATTATCCGACGCGCGTGATCAGCAGCCTGCCTGGTTATGCGTTGCACGCGGATAGCGAACGTTCCATCTATGGCGGAATCAAAGCAACGCCGCACGCCGCGACGGGATTTTTTTACGCGAAGAAAATCACCAGTCGCTGGTGGCTGATCGATCCGTCGGGCTATCGCTTCATCAACGTCGGCGTGGTGGACGTCCACATCCCGCCCGGCTCGGCGACCGTCAACCGCAACTTGCGGGAGAAATTCGGGACGCCGGCGCGCTGGGCGGACGCGACCACGGATTTCCTCCGCGCGCATGGCTTCAACGGCACCGGCGCGTGGTCCGACGATGCCGTGCTGCGCGCGGCGAAGCGGCCGGTCGTTTACACGCCGATCTGGAATTTCATGAGCGAATACGGCAAGCACCGCGGCGGCATGTATCAGCAGTCCGGGCACATGGGTTATCCGAAGGACTGCATTTTTGTTTTCGATCCGGAGTTTGTCACGTTCTGCGACGAGTACGCGAAACAGTTGGCGGCGACGAAGGACGACCCGTGGCTGCTGGGGCATTATTCGGATAACGAGCTGCCGTTCTACCGGAAGGCGCTGGATAACTTTCTCTCGCTGCCCGCCGCGGATCCCGGCCACAAGGCGGCGGAAGAGTGGCTGGCCCAACGGCGCGCACGACACCTGGCCGACGAAACGGGCATCACCGATGCGATGCGCCTCGATTTCCTGGGCTTCGTCGCGGATCGCTATTTGCAGGTCACCACGGCGGCGATACGGAAGTACGATCCGAATCACCTTTGTCTCGGGCCGCGTTTCACCGGTCAGGCCCTTGACGCGCGAACGATTTTCGAAGCCGCCGGCCGCTATCTGGATGTGATCGCGGTCAATTATTATCACGCTTGGTCGCCCGCGCCCGAACGGATGCGTAATTGGGGCGAGTGGTCGGGGAAACCGTTTCTCGTCACCGAGTGGTATGCGAAAGGCATGGACTCGGGCTATGCCAACACCAGCGGCGCGGGCTGGGTGGTGAAGACGCAGGCGGACCGCGGTCGCTTTTATCAGAACTTCACGATCGGCCTGATCGAATCGGGCAACTGCGTCGGCTGGCACTGGTTCAAGTATATGGACAACGACCCCGGCGATCAGACGGTGGACCCGTCGAACACCAATTCGAACAAGGGCGAGGTCAACCTCCGTTTCGAAGCCTACACGCCGCTCACGGAAGCCATGACCGAGCTCAACGGGCAAATCTACGGCCTCGCCGAATATTTCGACGCGCGAAAAAAATAAGCACCGTCGCAGCACTGATTTCCCACGGAAAAGACACCGTTTACTCAACAATGAGCGAAAGCGGCTCCTCGGCACCGTGATCTCATTGAGGCACGAAACCGCGCGTCCGGAGCACCCTGATTTTTCCGGACCCGATGATCGCGCGTCTCCCCAATAATTCCACTGCGCTCCCATTGCCTTCTTTCCGGCTCGGTCACGGGCCGGCATCCGACTGACACGTCGGCCAGCGTCCGGCCAACTGACACCAAAAAACTCCGTCCTCAGCTCACTTTAACGTTCCGGCATTCATCGACTCATACCTAACACCCAATGCAAACCCCAGATAGAATCCATCATCCACTGCCCACGTTCCGGATTTTCGGTGTGGCGGCAGCTGTTCTCCTTTCCCTTCCGTTCGCGAAGGCTCAAACCACCACGGGCAATGCCACGGAGAATCGCGAATCGTCCGAAGCGGAGACCGTGGTGCTTACGCCCTTCGTCGTCACGACGGACCGCGACGTCGGTTTCGTTGCCGCCACGTCGCTCGCTGGCGGCCGGCTCGCCGGTGACCTCGTGGACACTCCGGTGGCTTACTCGGTGCAAACGCGCGAGTTTCTCGACGCGCTCAATATCGCCGATTTGTCCGAAGCTTTGGACTGGACCGTCAACGCCACGACCACGCCCGACGATGGCGCCGGCCAGTTGTTCGGCGACGCGGGTCCGCACAGCAACATCCGCGGGGTCGGCGCCAACGCCGAAGCGCGTGACTTCTTCGCCGGCGCCGCCAACGCCAGCAGCTACAATCTCGAGCGCATCGATTATGCGCGCGGCCCAAATTCGATTCTCTTCGGCACCGGCACGATCGGCGGCACGACCAACGCGGTGAGCAAGATTGCCAAGATCGGTCGCCACTTCCGTGAGACCCGGGCCGAAATCGGCTCTTGGAAAAGCTACAAAGGCTCCATCGACGTTAACGAGCCGCTTGGCAAGAAGGCCTCAGTGCGCATCGCAGCGACGTGGCAGGAGACCCCGACCTGGCGCGATTGGGAGCACACCAAACGAAAAGGCGTGTCGCCGTCGTTCGTGGTTGATCTGACCAAGACCACTCAACTCAAAGTCGAGAGTCAGTATTATGAACAACAGGTAACCAGAGGTGAAATCGCGTTGAACGACGCCTTCTCGGCTTGGGATGGCAAGACGACCTACACCGGTCTTCAGCCGACGACGGTCAACGGCACCGCGGCCGGAGCCACGCGGGTCAGTGGCGATGTGTGGATCTGGTCGCCTTCCTTCAGCTCGGCCTTTGGCACGAGCGAAAGCTCCATCATGCGTTACACCGGCACGATGCAAACGGCCGGTCTGACTTCGGGCACGCGCGCCGTTGACGGCGTGTTCGCGAGCGGTGGCAACCTCAATATCAGCGGCCAGCCGATCCTCGATCAGATCGATACGCCGGCCGGGCTTTACGACGCAGCGGAGCAGGGCTCGTTCTTTCGCGTCCCGTCGCGCTCCTTCACGGTCGTTGGGCCGAGCACGACGAGCATCAATCGCGTCCGCGATGCGACATTCTATCTCGACCAGCAAGTTGGCGAATCGCTCTTTTTCCAACTCTCCGGCTCAACCAGCCGCCGGACCAGCTACGGCGATATCACCACTTACAGCAACAACGGGTTTCCCAACGTCTATATCGACATCAACAAGAATCTGCCCAACGGCGATCCCAACCCGAATTTTCTCCAGCCTTACAACGAGTCCACGCGCATGGAGCGGCAGCTTCAGACCATCAAGGACGACGGGCTGCGACTGTCCGCCGCGTACGTGAAGAGCACGCGCTGGGTCGACCTCAAGCTCAACGCCATGGCGGCCTATGAAACCAACGAGAATTTCAAGACCCGCGAATACACAGTCCTGCCACTGGACGCTGATCCGCGCGAATGGGGCATGCGCAACGGCAAGAGTTCCCTTCCGCGTTTCCGCTACTATTGGAATCAAGCGCAGCGCGTGCGGCCGATGGACCTCGGCGAGGTCTCGCTCTTCGATCCTGCGGGCGTGGTCACGACGCGGACGGTAACTCCGCAGTGGGTGCTCGCGGGCGATCGCGCAGACGCGACGCTCCTCCGCAAAACGGAAAACAAATATTACCAGATTGCCGGCAACCTGTCGTTTTGGAAAAAGCGCTTGATCCTGCTCGGTGCGTTTCGCGCCGACAAAATCGATCGCACCCAGGAACAGATGATCGCGGCATTGGACGAGCCGGCGGGTTCCCCGGTCACCCGTGACAACTTTCTGTGGCGGCCCAATTCGCCCGCTGACTACTGGCAGCTCACGTATATTCCGAAGAACACCAGCGGCGCTCCGACCGCCAAGCTTCCGGTGCAGGCGACGAAACGCCCCCGCGATTCCTATGGTGTCGCACTGCCCCAATACGCGAGCGACCGCTTTCAGGACGATTACAATCCGCCCGGAACGAGTGACAAGCGATCCACGAAATCGATCGGCGGCATTGTCAACGTAGGACACGGCGTCGCCTTATGGGCGAATTATGCGCAGACGTTCAATCCCGCCGATTTCAGCAAGACGACGATCGATTACGGAACGCCGTCTTCCTCGGTATCGAGCGGCGTGGATTTCGGGCTGCGCTTCGTGTTCCTCGGCGGCAAGGTCGTGAGCAATCTCAGTCGTTACGAATCGAAGGAAGATAACGCCTCATCGAGCCAGCCCTCGGGCTATTCCAATATCAACGGCATCATCAACACGCGGCCATTGAGCGATCCGAACGCATCGACCAACATCCGGGGACTCGGAGAGGTGCCGTTCCTATGGCTTGATGTCATGGACCGCAGGACGAAGGGCTATGAGTTTGAAACCGTGGCCAACCTCACGCCGAACTGGCGGCTGACATTGAACGCCGCGGTGGCGGACGCGAGTCAGACCAACGCTTATCGGGAAACGCGCGCGTGGCTGGATGCGCACGATGCTATCCTGCGGGAAATCATGAGCGATGCTGGCGTCCTCGTCGCCGCGAACGGGCAGGCTTATCAGGATCCGCTG
>DAITQE010000227.1:0-6266 GCA_036833235.1 Opitutus sp. | reverse complement strand
GCGTCCCCGCTCGTAAACCCGAAGGGCTAAGGTCTACGTCGCACGGCTCCCGCCGTGCTCGGTTGTCGATCTTTCCCCAGCCAGCCCAAATTTTATCGAGTGATCGAAGACATACGTGATTCACGTATAGGATTATCTTTGGCAGGAGGCGGGCGCGGGAAAAGCCGCGCCCGGCAATTTGCCTTGCGCGACAGGAGCTCAATTCCGATATTGCCCGGCTCTTGTGACCCTATCGTCCAGAGGCCTAGGACACCGCCCTTTCACGGCGGTAACACGGGTTCGAATCCCGTTAGGGTCGCTGCTCTCGTAGAACCGGCAAATGATGGCGATTGCATAACACTCCGGCATAACAACACTGCCCGTGTTTGGGCATGTCCGCGCGCGTTCGCACACCGCGAACGGGTTTAACTTCGGACAATTGTTTTTCAGAAAGCCCACTGACTCGCGCAGGTGCGTGCTCGAACATGCAAGCATGGACACGGAACAAATTGAGCAAATCGAATACGGCCGATTCGATGACTTGCAACGGCGTTTCGGTATTCGAAGATCGAAGGCGTACGAGTTGATTGACGCAGGCAAAATCAAATCGGTCGCGGTTCGGAAGAAAGGCTCTCGCGCAGGAATTCGGTTGATAAACTTTAACTCTGTACGCGAATTCCTGCGCGAGAACGAAGCGCACGGATGAGCTAACCCGCACACAAAAAAGTCGCCGGTGCATCTCGCGAAGAAAACACCGACGACAAAGACAAGCATATGGAAACTAGCGAGTCACAGGATGAAAGCAAGCAAACCAATCGACGCGGTAAGCCGGTGGATTCAAACGGCGAACATCTGCGTAAACGCAGGCGGGGCCGGGAAGCGCACGAACTTGCAGCCTTCGCGCAGTGCAGCGTCTACAAGGCGCGGCAGGCGATGGAAGTTGGGAAATATTCGCCTGAACTCGCTGAGCTCGTCATTCGCGGCGAAGGCAGCCTCAAAGATGCCGTGAATCTCGTTCGCACCTTTCGCCCGATCAAACGTCGAAAACCAGAACTGACTTTTGATGAAGAAGTTGAACGGAGCTTCAAACGCTGGCTAGCCAAGTGGCCGAAAGAAGAGCAAAAAAAAGTCCGAGCGATTGTCGATCTAATGTGAAAAAAAATGACAAATTTTCGGTGTCGAAATCAACACGCAAACCGTTGCATGAGGAAAACCACGAATCATTTTCGCAGTGCCAAGCCAGCCACCGCGTGCGACGGAAATCGAAGGCCCGTCGCGCCGGTGGGCTGGCGCTGGCAAATCGAAAGGAAAAGGACAAAACACATGAACTCAGACCAACAGATTAGCCGAGCCGCGCACGCCGACCACTTGCGCCAGTTTTTTGACCCAACGCTTCAACGCGAGAAACAACTCGCCGCCGCCAAATGAAAACCGGACGACGATCACTTCTCACTCCGGCGCTGACGAAAAAGATTTGCGCGGCTTTGGAAAAGGCCTCGACCGTCACGACCGCGTGCGCTCTGGCTGGAATCAGCACAACCACGTTTCATTCGTGGGTTGCGCGCGGTGAAAGTGAAAACGGCGAACCCGAATATCGAGAGTTTGCGGCCTCTTGCGCGCGCGCGCAGCGGCAAAGCAAATGTTGACCAATATCATTCTCGAGGGAGCGCCGCGCGATCCGAAGCTTGCGTGCTGGCTGCTCGAAAAACTTTATCCGGGCGAGTACGGCCGCGATGTGCGCGATGGTCCGGTTGAGTCCCCACTCCCCCCAATCTCTGACAAAGAAATGAGCGAAATCCTGGACAGCATCGCGGCAAGCCAAAAGCAGATCGAAGCGGCCCGAAATGCCAATTACGGGTGAGCAAAAAGCTGGCAAAAAGTTGGCATTTTGCGCGACAAAGCTGACACAATGCGCGCGCGCGAGAGGGACATTCGAGTTGTTTCGGATGACGTAAAAGTTACGTAAGAGTGCAACATTCCTGCGACGCGACAAAGATGACACATCGCGCATGCGCGCGTGCAGTTGCTCACGGTCGATGGTCTGCTCAACCGAACACAACGTGCCGAGCATCCTGATTACGAGCCGGACCTGAATTTCAAGAAGGCTAGAGTGGAGACGGACGCCGAGCAGCAGTCGCTGATCTAGCAGCAGACTGTTGGTTCGTTTCGCAACGCGGGACGAAAGCAGACCGAGAGCTCTGGCGCGCGCACTCACTGTTTGGTGAATTTTCTTCTGCTTCTCGCGACCGATCCGCTGTTCCCGATCCGCGGCGTGGCGGTGATCGCGCTCCTCGCGGTGATCGCCGCGTTCATCTACGTGCTCGGGCATTTGCAGAAGATTGAGCGCATGATCGTGCGGGACGATCGAGTACATCGACATCGACGAATATGTTGAAGCCACCCCGAAATCGCTCCGTCTCCGTAAGCGTATCCTCGGTGCAACCGCCCGCAAGCGCGCTGCCGCTGCCGCGTAGCTCAGTCCCAGGCAAAAAGCGGGAGCGACGACGAAGGTCAATCGCCTCGTGGTTTGCCTGGTGTTAACAAGCCAGGCTCTGACCCGCCACTGAATCCGGGAAAAAAAGAAAAAAAAAGCGACCAAAATGCTTGACATTTTCGTATCGATTTTGGGAGTATTGGACTTACCCAAATTTACCCAAACTTCAACTCGTTATCGCCGGCTCAAAAAATATATGAAAACTCCTCGTTGGTTTACTCGAAATCATCTCGTATCGCATCTGCGGATCGCAACCGCAGGCACGCTCATCTTCGGGGCGGCGGCAATGGCCTTCGTCGCAGCCAAAACATCCACTAGCCACGCAAAAATATCCGTCAGCCAGTTGAGGGCGCTACATCGAGACGCGTTCGAGACGTCGCTTGGCCAATTGAGTGTGAGTGGTGAGCCGGAATCGATCTCTATCCATAATGGTCGTGCCCAGGAGGCCTATGACAACCGGGCCTACCCGAACAAGTGGATCGAGGCTGCCCAGCAGCTCGCTGCGGCGGACGCGGCCAACGCGATCGCCGCTCTACTGCCTAGCCTGACGACGAACTGGACGAACCTCGGACCGAGCGGCGTACCCGCGGACGCCCTCGTCGCGGGCGAATCCACCGGCGCTACAGCCGGCACGATCTATTCCGGACGCACGACCGCAATCGCCGTGGCTCCGACCTGCAGTGCGTTGAGTTGCACCGTCTTCATCGGAGCAGCGGGCGGCGGTGTGTGGAAAACGACTAATGCTCTCGCGTCTACTCCGAGTTGGAGTCCGGTGAGCAGAGGAATTTCTTCGAATGCCATAGGTTCGATCGTGTTCGATACCCATGACGCGACGGGGAACACGCTCTACGTGGGAACGGGTGAGCCGAACGGCTCGGGTGACTCCGAGGCCGGGGTCGGGCTCTACAAGTCGACCAATGGCGGCAGTTCGTGGTCGCTCGTTGCCGGTAGCCAGGCGGCAACGGCTCCGTGTGCGTCGATACTTGGTACGTGTCCGGTCGCGACGGGCCGCTCGATCGGCGCGATCGCGATCGATCCAGCCAACGCCAATCATATTTTCATCGGCACGGACGTGGCGCGACACGGCTCGTCCTCTTCCAACGGGGGCCGCTTCACGCCACCGGGTAGTGCGCGGGTCGGCCTCTACGAGTCAACCGACGGCGGGAATTCGTTCTCGCCGGCAAAGATCCTCCCGCAGGACACGGTCAACCCGGCTAGCCCCACCGGCGGGGACTACTTCCGCGGCGGCTGCTCGCACATCCAGCTGTACCGGCCCGGGACCGAGACACAGGTCTACGCCTCGTTCTTCGACTATGGCGTCTTTCGGCGCTCCATGACCCAGGACGGCGATACTGCTTTCCACAAGATCTTCAACTCGGCGGGCGGCGGCACTCTCCCGCAGTCGTCGTTCTCGCGGACGGAGTTCTCGCTGGCGCCGAACGGCTCGAGCCTGCGCATCTACGTCGGCGACTCCAGCAGCGCGCCGGCTGACTTCTATCGGGTTGACAACGCCAATGTGACGGCCGCGACGCTGCTCGGTGGGAACAACGGCGGCTGGACGAAGCTATCCAACTCGACCAACGGCACGCCCGGCTTCGCCTCGTACGACTACTGCGGCGGGCAGTGCTCGTACGACATGCCTGTATACTCGCCACCGGGGTCCCCCAACATTGTCTACATCGGCGGCTCGATGCAGTACGGCGAGATCTTCCCGCTCGGACGGTCGAACGGCCGCGCGGTTCAGCGCTCCTCGGATGCGGGCGTGGATTTCACGGACATGACTATCGATACCAATGGAGTGAGCCTGCACCCCGACCAGCATACGATCGCCTCGACTCCGTTCAACCCGAACATCGCCTTCATCGGCAACGACGGCGGAGTCTGGAGGCTGAACGGCTCGTTCTCCAACGTCTCGAGCGAGTGCTCGTCGCGCGGCATTTCGGGAGACGACCTGACCGACTGCCAGCACTGGCTGTCGAAGGTGCCGACGAAGATCGCGACGATGAACCAGGGACTCGGCACGCTCCAGTTCCAGAGTCTGTCGGTCAACGTGAACAACCCGCTTAATGACATCATGGGCGGGACGCAGGACAACGGCACGCAGGCCTCCAACCCGCAGGGCATCACCCCGGGCAGCTGGTTCGTGACTATCTTCGGCGACGGCGGCCAGTCCGGCATCGACTTCGTCAACCCGAACAACCGGTTCCATACCTTCTATGATGCACAGATCGACGTGAACGCCCACGGTACCTCCGAGTTCCATTGGGACTGGATCTCCGACACGTTCTTCGTAGGAGCGGGAGCTAGCGAACCTCGCTCGTTCTATATCCCGATTATCCACGACCCGACGGTCTCGGGGACGATCTTCACGGGGCTCCAGCACGTCTGGCGGACGGAGGATAACGGCGGTAACCAAGCCTTTCTCGACGTGCATTGTAACGAGTTGACCGGCGACTCCTTCTTCACGGGCTTGTGCGGCGACTGGGTGGCGATTGGGCTGAACCTGTCCACCGACAAGTCCTTCGGGACCGACAAAGAGCCCGGCCAGTACATCGTCGCAACGGTGCGGGCCCCGAGCAACAGCGGCACGCTTTGGGTGGGGCTGAGGCGTGGACGCGTCTTCGTCTCATCGAATGCGCATCAAGCGAGCGCTAAGGTGATCTTCTACCGCATCGACACATCGGCACAGCCGGAGCGGTTCGTGAGCGGGATCGCCGTCGACCCGTCGGACCCGAACCATGCGTTCATCTCGTTCTCGGGCTACAACGCGTACGCGACGGCCTCGGGCACGGCGACGGGGCATGTGTTCGACGTGCATTACAACTCAATTACCCACACGGCGACCTGGACGAATATCGACCATAACCTCGGCGACGAACCAATCACCGGCATCGCCCTCGACTCGATCACGGGCGATCTCTTCGTTTCTACCGACTTCGGCGTGGACATGCTGCCGTCGGGCGGGAGCATGTGGGCTCCGGCTGGGGTTGGCCTGCCGCCGGTGGCGACCTACGGGCTGACGATCGACTCGAGCGCTCGAATCCTCTACGCCGCGACGCACGGTCGCGGTGCCTGGAGGCTGCAACTGCCATAGGGTTTAGCTTTTCCAGGCGGGGCAGCGAAAATCTGCCTCGCCTGGATGCTCCGCCAGGTAATTTGTGTTTCTCAAGAACCTGATTGCTGGGTGCATCTTTCTGGCGCTCGCCGGTAGCGCTACATCGAGTGATGCTTTGCCGCCAGGCGCCATGGAGGGACATCTGAAGATTCTTTCGGCCAGGGGGGTCGATCTCGGCGATGAAAACGCGGCGACCGCGACGGCGAAAAACTATGCCGATTATCCGCTGCTCGTCTTGAGCCGGGACAAACAAAAAGAAATCGCGCGGATCACTGCGGACACGAATGGAAACTATCGCGTCGCCCTACCGCCGGGCCCTTATATTCTCGATGTGCAAGACCGCGCAGCGAAACGTATCCGCGCGAAGCCGCAACGGTTCACGGTTGTGTCGAATCAAACGGTCCGCGTCGATATGGATATTTACACGGACCATTGGCGAGTTAGGTCGACGCAATCGTTTCAGCCTGATTGACAAATCGGCTCGGGTTCGGTTAAGTTTGCGATAGTTAGTCCGCCTCTTTGTCTGTCTCTCGCGGGGCGCGCTGTTCCGAATTTGGAATTATTCGTTAGGCAAATTTTGCAGTCTTAAAATAGTCCGCACATTTATGTCGGGACATAGCAAATGGTCGAAGGTCAAGCGTTTCAAAGGCGCGATTGACGCGAAACGCGGCAAGATTT
>DAITQE010000226.1:0-6277 GCA_036833235.1 Opitutus sp. | reverse complement strand
GCTGCATTGAAGCTTCAGCCCGGGCCCGAAGCGCACGTGGAGCTGGCGTCGGCATTCGTCGCTGCCGGGCGGATGGAAGACGCCCTTCGTCACTATCAGGCGGCGCTCGCCTTGGCGCCGGACTCGCTGGAAGCGCGAATAGCTCTGGGCAACGCGCTGGTCGCCACAGGCCAACTCCAGCCGGCGCAAGCTCAATTCGAGGCGGCGTTACGTCTCCGACCCGACTCGGCGGAGGCGCACTACAATCTCGGCAATCTGCTCGCGCGGCAGGAAAAATTTCCCGAGGCGATCGCACACTACGAGGCGGCGCTGCGCGCGCAGCCGCGTTTGGCCGGGGCGCATCACAATCTCGCTCTCGTGTTCATGCGGGTCGGCCGTGCATCCGACGCTTTGGGGCATTTCGAGGAAACGCTGCGGCTCGTTCCTGAATCGGCGGACGCGCATCACGAACTTGCCCTCGTGCTCGGCGAACTCCGCCGGTGGCGGGAAGCCGAGAGGGACGAACTGGCCGCACTGCGCCTGCGACCGGATTTCCCGAAAGCGCGCGAACACCTCGCCTGGCTTAAGCAACAGGAGTAGCGTGCAGCTTATCGCGGCGGCGCAGGCATTCGCTCGAGCCGGCGCAAATTTTCTCGCGCCACACGGTAATTCGGGTCGATCGCGAGTGCCTTTAGCCATCGATTCCGCGCTTCGTCGAAACGGCCCGCTTGGGCGGAAAGAATCGCCAGTCCGTTGAGTGCATCCGTGTAGTCGGGTTTCAGGCGCAAGGCCTCCTCGTAGTGAGCAATGGCGTCGGCAGAACGGCCGGGGATTTGTGCCAGGTGCAGACCGAGATTGAAGTGCACCCACGCAAGATTCGGATCGATCCGCAATGCTGCTTCGTAGTGCGCGATGGCGTCGGTCATTCGCCCGGGGATTTGCACGAGGACATTGGCAAGATTGGCGTGAGCTTCAGCGAAGTCAGGATGGATCCGAAGCGCTGCTTCGTAATGGGAGACGGCGTCGGCCGCGCGGCGGGGTTGAAACGCGAGCACGTTGGCGAGGCCGTAGTGCGCTGGTGCGGAATCGGGCTCGATTCGAAGCGCCTGTTCGTAGTGGAAAATCGCGTCGGACGAACGACCACGTACCTCGGCCAGTGCGTTCGCCAGGTTGTAATGCGCTTCGGCAAAGTTAGGCTCCAAATTCAATGCCTGCTCGAAATGTCGGATCGCATCCGCCCTGTGGTCCGGTAGCTTCGCGAGCACGACACCATAGTCGTTGTGCGCCCTCGCGTAGTCGGGCCGGAGGTGCAGAGCTTCCTCGAAATGAGCCATGGCCTCGGGCAGGCGTGCCTGATCTCTCGCCAAGGCGTTGGCTAAACTAAGATGGATCTCGGCCATTCGCGGACGGACCTTCAACGCCATCTCGAAGTGTCCGATGGCTTCCTTCAATCGACCCGGCTGCTTCGCGAGGTCCATTCCCAAAAGATTGTGGGCCTCGGGGTAATACGGGCGAAGTTGAAGCGCACGTTCGAATTCTGCGACAGCCTCACTTTGCGAACCCGGCTGCTTCATCAATTCGCGGCCCAACGCAAAATGCGATTCCGGAAATGTCGGATTCAACTCAATCGCCTTCCGAAATTCTGCGACCGCCTCGGCGCCTCGATCGGGAGACGCGGAAAGCGCGAGGCCCAGGTTGTGGTGAGCCATCCAGCTTTGCGGAACTTTGGCGAGCGTGTGTCGAAACAGAGTTTCAACATCTCGATACAAACGGCTCTGCTCCCGGCTCAAAAAAACGAACCCGAGTACAAGTACGCCGCCGAAGATGGTGGCGACCGTGCGGGCCCAAGGAATCGGTCGGGTCGCGACCCAAGCGAGTCCACCCACCGCCGCGGAAATGAAAACCGGGCATGCCTGGTATTCGAAATGGTCGGCGACGTAGGAAAAAATGAACGGGTAGACGTTGAAAAAACCCAGCGCGGGAAACAGCGAACCCACAAAAAGGAGCCACGCCGCCAACGGCCCGCGCGATCGGCGGCGATACAAAACGAACAATACCGTCACCGCCACGCCGGCGAGCAGGTAAACAATCCAATGCGGCGCTTCTTTGGCGACATCCCAACGGGGATAGAAGAAGGTCAAGTTCGCCGGCCAAACAAGCTTGCCGAGATAGAACCAGACGTCACGACTGGCGAGCAGCACGCGTTCCGCTACCGATAAGTCGAAGGGCGCACCCTGCGCACCGATCAGCTTCCTCTCGACCCAAGCCGTGAACAATCCAGCCGTCACTGCCGCGGCAAACCAAGGAAGCAGGGGAAGGACGTCGCGTTGCCACGACAGCCTGCCCTTTCGCCACCATAAAATCACCAGGATCGCAGCTGGCAGGGTTGTAGTGACGGTTTTCGTTCCAATCGCGAGCAAGAATAGGACCGTCGCGAGCAGATACGCGCGCAAGTGTCGCCGGTCGACAAAATCCAGATACATCAGCCCGGCGAGCAGATAGAAGAACAATGAAAGCGTGTTCTTCTGTTCCGAAATCCAGGCAACCGATTCGACGCAGACGGGATGCACTGCGAACAGGAGCGCCGCCAGCCATTCAACGCCTGGCCAGTGGGCCTGCTTCGCCGCCCCGCTCGGCTCGATCTCCGGTCGCCTCCAAAGTCGCCGCAGGATCACCGCGAGCAGCCAGCAGGAGGCGGCGTGCAGGAGAACGTTGACCAGATGATAACCGACCACGGAATCGCCCCACAACCGGTGTTCGATCCAGAACGCCGTGTGGACGACAGGATAATATTGCTGGGTTGCGCCCAGATCGAACCAGATGCGCCACACTCCTGACCACGAACGCAATTCCGCCGAAGTGAGGTGCGCCGGGTCATCCCACAAAAGTGTTCCATTCAGCGCCGGCCAGTAACAGGCCAGCACGGCCAGAAAAATCAGCGGAACCACGACCCATGTTTCAGCCCAATGGAAAACCCCCGGACGCGATATCTGCATCGATGAAAGCTAGATTCTATCCGAGCGCACGCACAAGAGCATAGCGGAAATCTCGTGCCTTGGTTGATGCCCACGCCCGCGTCTCAAGCCGTGGTCGAGCATGATTCGAATGGCGCTCACCGCGGCCGCCGCAACCAATGACACGTTCGGCAATGGAGAGTCCACCTGGAGAGTCCACCTCCGTGTGGACCGGATCGATCACGGACGACACGGAGGTCGTCCCTCCCCTCAAAATCGTCGCAAACATGAATGATCCGAACTGAGCAGATCGCACGAACTGCACGGTCACAAAAAAGGCGCCGGGCGGAGTGCCCGGCGCCTCGAAGTTCAAACTGCAATGGCCCGTTAGAAGTCGAACGAGTTGGTCAATTGCCACGTCTGCGGCGACCGTATTCGATAAGTTGCCGTGGTGCCGTCCGGTTCGGTTGTGATCGGAATGAGTTTGTTACCCACGCCGACGTTGCGGATGTTCAACTGGACGCTCCAATCGATATTACGAGCAATCCTCCTTCGATACCCGAACCAGAGATCGTAGTTCGTCTCGCTTGGTCCCATGTAGGGATGCGCGATATCGAAGCTGATATCGGTCGGAGTGGCACCCGGGATCGGCTTGTAACCGATGACGATGGAATCCTCGTAACGGACGCCGCCGCCAACATTGAAGTTCTTCAAGAAACCATGGTCGAACTGGTAGTTGGTGATCGCATTCCAGCGCCATTTGCGCAGTTCAGGCACGTTGGTGCCTTCCTGCAGTTTGCGCTGATTATACTCCGAACCGATGTTACCGTTCCACTCTTGAAGGGTGGTTTCGTTACCGGCGCCGCCCCACCAGATCCGCAGGTCACCGACGCCGCCTTTAGCGCCACCGTCGAGCGCTTTCACGTAGGACGCAATGAACGCCGAGAGGTTGGCACCGCCGATGTTTTTGCGTTGCGCGGTGGTCTTGCTGGCATTGAGCGTCACGCGCCAGTTGCGCGTGGGCAAAGCGCTTAACTCGATTTCGTAACCTTGGGACTCGCTGTCTTCCGTGACTGCGAAACCCTGCGGCGTAGTGGCCGAGACCGACTTGGTATGATCGTTGAGGTTGATGCCCCACGCGGAATAGAAACGAGGGTCGACACTCTTCTGCCATGTGCGCCATGAGGCGATCACGGCGTTTTCGCGTGCCTTGGCATCGGCCGCCGTCTCACCTGGAGCCGTCTCGTAGTTACTGATCGTGTTGGTCTCGTAGTCGGCGGAACTCGGATCACGCGCGTTGGCGATAGTGTCACCGGTCCAGTTGAACTCAAAACGGTTCACCCAATTTGCCGCCCACGCTTGGGAAGTTCCGATGAACCACGATCCACCCAACCCGGAGCTGGTCGCGTTTACGCTGCTGGTGGTGTATTTATTGACCTTAAGGCTGTAGCGGGCGTCATCAAACTCGAGCAGGATGCCGACGTCCTTCGTCTTTCCCGAAGGTGCCGCCAGCGGCTCGCCATAGACGTCCACGCGTTGGGCGGCCGGCTGAAAGTCAGTCGACTTGTTGTAGAAGAGGCTGACCTGAACGGGCAGCTTTAGCTGACTGATCCACGGTAGTTGGTTAAGATGCGCGACCACAGTCCAAGCATGCGAGGTAACCTCGACCCGGTTGTTGGGGTTGTCAGGGTAGTGAAAGTTGGCCGCGCTGAGGTCCATACGATTGTAGACATCCGCGCTGAAGTTCGTGGTGTTGATCGATTTCTGGTAGGCGGACGCGATGTCCTTGCGCACGCCCCACGTCGCGACGATGGCATTATCCCAGAAGTGGCCCTGCCAGTTGAACGCCCGGGAGAACACCTTCGACTTTTCAAGCGAGGCCTGAGTCGTGTTCTTATCTTGGTTCGCTTTGGAACTGAGCGAGTCGATGATGTGGATCGAGTATGGCCGGAAGCCGACGTAATTCGCGGGATTTTCCGACTGAGTGCTGTCGTAGGAAATGCCGGTCCCGCCATTCACGGTGCTCGTAAGCGGGTTGCCGTTGCCATCCCGATAAATGCCGTCGACCGCAACGGGGTTGACCATTGGACCATAGGGATCGTGCCAGGCGGCGCCCGGATTCACGTAGGTGGGATCGCTCGGATTCGTGGAAGGCTTCCACGTCGCGTCAAAATTGATCACCTGGCCATCCTTGAGGCCCGGGTTGATATCTACATTGGGAATATGTGCGCCCGCCGCTGTGCTGGCATCTTTGAGCGACTTACCCAGATAGAAGAACGAATACGGCTGCAAGCTCGTCCACGAATTATGGGGCGAGTCGGTGGGGCTGCCGTTTTGCGCTTTTTCATAAGCCGGATCGTCGATGCTGTAGCGCTGATAGTTACGGTTGCTATTTTCGCGGCGGTCGCCGGACAACAGGCCCGTGATGGTATGCCGGCCGATCAGTTTAGTAGCCCAATTTGTCTTGTTCTGGTTGAAGTCGTGGTCGGCGAACACCGTCAGGCGCGCCGCCTCACGATCGGTCACACTTACGTTGCCGGAGCCGTTGCCTCCGACGAAGGGCTTGCCCAGATTCGGATTAGCGGTGCCATCGTCGTAAGGGACGCCATTTTTGCCGGCGGACGAGCCATCCGAGTATACGGAATTGATATCGATGTTGATGGCATCGCCGTTGAGCAATTGGTTCCGGCCACTCTTATACCACTCATTGTAGTAGGTGGCCTCGAAGCCGAATTGATCGTGGAGGAAGGTCTGCGCCAAGCTCACGTTGAAGCTCCGGAAGTTCTGGAATTCGTTCTTGGTCGGGCCGTCGTATAACTGGTTGTAGAAGTCGAAGACCGAAGGATCGGTCAGCGATTTGTCCTTGAAAAGGCCGAACTGCCAGGCCGGGAGGTTATTGTAGTAGAGACGAGCAGCGGTCGCATAGCCCGAGTAAGACGCGATACTGCCGGGCCGGATATAGTGCGTGACTGAATTGTTGCGAGTGCCGTTACTGCCGGTGGAAGACATGCCGTGGTTGCCCTGGGGCTCCCAATCGGCCGCCGTGCCTTGCGTCGGGTCGTTATATTGGAAGTTGAACTGCGGAGAGCCGAAAACGCCGAGCATGCTGCCGGTGACCCACGGCTGGTAGTATTCGCTCGGGTTGCCGGCGAACTTGCCGCTGGCGTAGGCCGGATCGTTCGCATACTTCGGAATCAGCAAATTAACGCCGTTGACGAGATAGACGCCGCCCGGGCCGTTGTGCGCAGGGCGATTATATCCGTGATTCGGCAGGCCGGTGTTGTCATCCTGATTCTGTCCCGGGTTAAAGGTCAGCTTGTTCAACTGAGGGAAATCATATGGAT
>DAITQE010000225.1:0-6279 GCA_036833235.1 Opitutus sp. | reverse complement strand
ATCTGGGGCATCCGCCGTTTGGGCATTCCGGTGAGCGGACACTGCAGGAGTTGATGAGCAAATGGGGCGGCTTCGAAGGAAACGCGCAGACCCTTCATCTGTTAACGGGGACGATGTACCAGAACGAAACCAGCGTCCGTGGCATGCAGCCGACGCGAGCGTTGCTGGATGGCGTGTTGAAATACAAGAAGCTCTTCTCCGAATTTTCAGCACCGCCGGCGAATCACTTTCTTTACGATCCACAGGCCGCGGAGCGCAGCTTTGTCTTTGGCGAAGCCGAGATTCCACGGGAGCTGGAATCCGGCGAAAAACTCAACGCGTTCAAGAGCGTCGAATGTCAGATCATGGACTGGGCGGACGACGCCGCGTATTCACTCAACGATATCGTTGACGGCGTGAAGGCTGGATTTCTGACCCGTGAAAAAATCGAAAGCTGGGCTGCGGGTGAGCCGATCGATTCGCAAAAACAGAAACTGATCGATGAGTTATTCGATGCCGTCCGGGCGGACAAATTGGAGAACGTCATCTCACAGAAGATAGGCTCGTTCATCACCGCGTGCCGGCTCCGTGAGCGGGAGAATTTTATGTCCGAGAAGACGAATCGCTATCGCTTTGAACTCGTGATTTCCAGCGAGGTGGAAGCTGAAGCGCAGTTCTTCAAGAAAATGGCGAATGACATTATTTTCGAGAGCCCCCAGCTGCAACAGATCGAACATAAAGCGCGCCGCGTGCTCTTTGATTTGTGGGAATCGACGTGGCGCAATTACGTGGAGAAGGGGCCGCGCGTAATTAAAATTCTGCCGACGCGCGTCGGAAAATTAATCGACAACGAGACGACCCACGCGGGGAAAGCACGACAAATCTGCGACTATCTGGCCGGGCTGACGGACGGCATGATTGTGAGAACGTATCGCCGATTGTTCGATCCGGAGTTCGGCTCGATTCGGGATTTGAGCTGAATCGTTCGGCTCAGGCTGGTTTCGGCGCGAGGTGACCTGCGTCAACGGCCTCTTGCACCATGCGCTCGGCGTACGCCCAAAGTTCCGCGCAACCGTCGGCGATGTGGCAGTTGCGCGCCACGACGCGGTCTTGCGTCACACCGTGACGATTCCAGGCCGCGCCTTCCGTCCGGCAATTCAACAGCATCGGCTGGAACCGGTCGACCGCGGTGGCGAACTTTGCCTCGGGCGTTTTCTTTTCTTCGAATTCGTCCCAAAGCGCTCGAAAGTCTCGCGCCTGGTCGTCGGGGAGCAGACCGAAGATGCGATCGGCGGCGATCGCTTCGCGCTCGTGCTGGCCGGCCATGCGAGCCGTGTCGTACGCGAAGGTGTCGCCGGCATCGATTTCGACGAGATCGTGAATGATCACCATCTTCAGCACGCGAAGAACGTCGAGTTGCGCGGAGTTGGCATGCTCGGCGAGAACGATCACGCAGAGACAAAGATGCCAGGAATGTTCAGCGTCGTTTTCAGGGCGGCGACTTTGGGAATTGATGGTCTGCCGAAAGATTTCTTTCAGCTTGTCGACTTCAATAATGAATTCGATTTGGCGGGCGAGACGGGCGGCGGAATCGGTCATGGTTTCAAGAGAGGAGTAAGGATTTTGGTCCAGAGGGCGTAGCCGGCGGGTTTCATATGTAACTGGTCCGCGAGGAAAAGTTCCGGACGCGGATTGCCGGCTGGATCCAACATCGGCGCGGTCACGTCGACGAACGTGCAATAGCCATGGGCCGCGCAATCGGCGGCGACGAGTTCGTTAGCGCGAAGCATCGGCGCTTTGAACTTGGCGCGAGACGGACTCAATTTGATCGAGAGGTAATAGATGTGCGCTCGAGGCAGGCTGGCGTGAATTTTAGTTCGAAACGCTTTGAAGTCTGCGGCGACGGCTTCCGGCGATTTTCCCGCTGCGATATCGTTGTCGCCCGCGTAGAGGATCACGGCGCGCGGGTGATATGGGATCGCGATGCGGTCGGCGTAGAAGACGCTGTCGGCTAGTTCGGAACCACCAAAGCCGCGATTGATTATGGGCACGCCGGGAAAATCTTTTGCGAGCGTCGTCCACTTGCGGATGGACGAACTGCCGATGAAGAGCACAGCGCCTTGGGGTGGCGGATTGGAAGCGTCCGCGGTTGTGAAGGCGTCAATCTCCGCTGTCCAATGATCGGGCGCGGCGATGGCGATCGAAGCAGCGGCGAGGAAAAGGCAGAGCAGACCGCGACGCAGAGGGGAAAACCGGTTGGTCATGGGGTGTGAAATCAAAACTGCGCGCGATCCGCAATCCCCGGCTGACGCAATCACGTGCACTGGGCTTTGGTTTTGGAATTGCAACGTGCAGGCCGCCAGTTTGCTGGCGCGATTGAAGCGCGAGCAAGCTCGCGGCCTACGACGAAACGGATGCGTTATCAAATTAAATGACGTGTGATCACGCACCGGCCGGAGCAGTTTCGGCGTCGGCGGGCACGGGCTTTGGGGAAAGTTTTTCCGTGAAGCGCTCGAGATAAAGATAGAAGACCGGCGTGATGTAGAGCGTGAGGAGTTGCGAAACCACCAGCCCGCCCACGACGGCCAGTCCGAGCGAGCGACGCGACTCGGCACCGGCGCCCCAGCCGAATGCGATCGGCATCGTGCCGGCAAGCGCGGCGAGCGAGGTCATCATGATCGGACGGAAACGAATGATGCATGCCTCGTAAATCGCGTCATCTGCGGATTTGCCACGGTGGCGTCGGGCCTCGAGCGCAAAATCGATCATCATGATGGCGTTCTTCTTCACGATGCCGATGAGCATGATCAGGCCGACGTAGCCATAGATATTCAGTTCCTCGCGAAACAGCAGCAACGTGAGCAGCGCACCGAACGTCGCGGCCGGCAGACCGGACAGAATCGTGATCGGATGAATAAAATCTTCGTAGAGCATGCCGAGCACGAGGTAGATGACGACGATCGCCACGAGGAGCAGAAGTCCGAGCCCCTGGAGTGAACTTGTGAACGCGGCCGCCGTGCCTTGAAACGCCGAGTTGATCCCCACCGGCAGGTTCGCCGAGGCGAGGCGTTGAATTGCATCCGTCGCCGCGCTGAGCGAAATGCCTGGCGCGAGATTGAACGAGATCGTGACGGCGGGCAACTGGCCGAGGTGAGCGACCGAGAGCGGACCGACGGTGGACTTCAAATGCGAGACGGCTTCGAGGGGCACGAGCTTGCCGGTGCTGCTCCGCAAATAGATCAGCGAAAGCGAACGCGGGTCGCGCTGGTAGCGATCCTCGAGTTCGAGGATGACGTAGTATTGGTTCGTGGATGTGTAAATTGTGGATACCTGGCGCGAGCCGTACGAGCTGTAGAGGGCGTTCTCGATCTGTTGGGCAGTGACGCCGAGGGCGGACGCCTTATCGCGGTCGATTTCGACGAGCAGTTGCGGGCTCGTGATTTGCAGGTCGGAAGTCACATCGACCACGCCCGGAACATGGCTGACTTTTTCCTGGAAATCCGGCGCGATGCGGTAGAGTTCCTTGAGATCGGTCCCGTAGAGCGTGAATTGATAGACCGACGACGATCGAAAGCCGCCGATCCGGATCGACGGCGGAACCTGCGGAATAGCGCGAACTCCGGGAACGACGGCGAGATCGCGACGGAGGGTTTGCGCGATCTGGGCGGCGGTGGGGCGGCGTTTACGATCCACGAGGCGAAGGGTGAAATGTCCGTAATCGGTCTGGCTGGTGCGGGAGGAGTAGGCTTCGACGGCGGGGTTCTTTTTAATGATTTCGGCGACCTGATGTTGAAGGCGGTTCCGCGCTTCGAACGAGATGTCCTGGCTGGTTTCAACGGTGATGGCGATCCGGCCAGTGTCGTCGGTGGGAATGAATCCCTTGGGCACGATGATCAGCGCCCCTCCCGTGAGCAGGATCATCAGGCCGGCGACCAACAGCGCGATGATGCGATGGCGGAGCGCTACGCGTAGGGTACGTTCGTACAGGCCGAGGCCACTTTGAAAAATGCGTTCCATCGTCTGATAGAAGCGCCCATGTTTCCGATCGCGCCGGATGGGATGGAGAAAGCGGCTGCACAACATCGGCGTGAGGGTGAGCGAGATTACGCCGGAAATGAGGATCGCGGCGCTGATGGTCACGGCGAATTCGTGAAGGAGCCGCCCGAGTACTCCGCCCATGAATAAGACGGGAATGAAAACGGCGACGAGCGAGATTGTCATCGAAATGATGGTGAAGCCGATCTCGCGCGAACCCTTCAGCGAGGCGGCCATCACCGGTTCGCCCAACTCGATGTGCCGGACGATATTTTCGAGCATGACAATGGCGTCATCCACGATAAACCCGACCGAAAGTGTCAGCGCGAGTAGGGAAAGATTATCGACGCTGAACCCGGCGAAATGCATTGCGCCGAACGTGCCGATGATCGCGATCGGCATCGCGATACTGGGAATGATCGTGGCGGCGAGCGAGCGGAGGAAGAGAAAGATCACCAACACCACGAGGATGATTGCGAGGACGAGCGTGAACTTTACGTCCGACACCGACTGGCGAATGGCGTCCGAGCGATCGATCAGGATGTCGAGCTTGACCGAGGCGGGCAGTTGTTGCTGGAACGACGGGAGGAGCTTCTTGATGCCGTCGACGACCTCGATCGTATTCGTGCCGGGCTGACGCTGGATGGCGAGAACCACCGACCGCGCGTCGTTGAACCAGCCCGCGGCTTTGTCGGTCTGCACGCTGTCGATCACGCGCCCGAGATCGCCGAGCCGCACGGGCATGCCGTTGCGATAGGTGACGATGACGCGGGCGAAATCGGCGGCATCGGTCAACTGGCCGGTGGCCGTGAGCGTGACCGCCTTGTCGCGGCCATTGAGCGTGCCGACGGGGAGATTGACGTTGGCGGTGCTGAGCGCGGTCTGCACCTCGTCGATGCCGATGCCTCGCGAGGCGAGGGCGCGGGGATCGAGTTTCGCGCGGACCGCATATTTTTGGGCGCCGTAAACCTGGACTTGGGCAACGCCGCTGACGGTTGAAATGCGCTGGGCGAGCTGCGTCTCAGCGTATTCATCGACCTCCGACAGCGGCAGGCTCGGCGAGCTGAGGGCGATGATAAGGATGGAGTCATCCGCAGGATTGGTTTTGCGAAAGGACGGCGGACTCGGCATGTCTTGCGGGAGGCGGCGCTGGACGGCGGAGATGGCTGATTGCACATCGAGAGCGGCGCCGTCGATCGAGCGATCGAGGCTGAATTGCAGCGTGATCGTCGTGCTGCCGAGGGAGCTCGAGGAAGTCATCGAGTCGATGCCCGCGATGGTGGAGAACTGTTGCTCGAGAGGGGTTGCCACGGCCGAGGCCATGGTTTCCGGACTCGCTCCCGGGAGGTTGGCGAAAATCGTGATGGTCGGAAAATCGACGTTGGGCAGATCGCTCACCGGCAGCGAACGGTAAGCCACCACGCCGAACACGGTGATGGCGACGGTGAGCAACGCGGTCATGACCGGTCGCCGAATGAAAAATTCCGGGATGCTCATCGGGCTTTGGTCTTTTCGGCGGCCTCGGCGGTGGAGTTATCGGCGGGAGATTTGATCTCGACCGGCTGGCCGGATACGACGCGGAGCTGGCCGACCGTGACGACGGTGTCGCCGGCGACAAGGCCGCGGGTTACGACGGAATTGCCGCCGAACGTGCGTTCGACGACGATCGGCCGGAGTTCCGCCTTTTGGTCTTGGTTGACCACGAAAACATGCTGGCCGGATTGATCGTTTTGCACGGCCGACGTGGGGACGACAAGGACCTCGGGCGTCGCGAGCGTTATCCGGGTGGCGACAAACTGCCCGGGCCAGAGCCGGCGGGACGTGTTGGGAAACGTGGCTTTCAATTTAATCGTGCCGGTGGTGGAATCGACGTTGTTGTCGACGAAACTAAGTTCGCCGTTTTCTTGGGTCGGATCGCTGCCGGACGGCGTGGCGGCGACCGAGATTGCGCCGGCCGCGCGGTAGTGGGCGAGGTCCTCGAGATATTGCTGGGGGACGCCGAATGTCACATAGGTTGGACTGATCTGATTAACAACGACGAGCGGCGTCGAACTGCCGGCGTTGACAAGATCGCCCTCGTGAGCGCCGTAACTGCCGGTCAAGCCGGAGATCGGAGCGCGGATGCTGCAGTATTCAAGCTGGAGCTTGGCGTTGGCGACGGCGGCTTCGCCGTTGAGAACCTGGGCCGAAGCGCCGCGTTCGGTGTCTTCGATCGATTGGAACTGTTCCTTGGAGATGGCGGAGTCGGCGTTGAGCGCACGATAG
>DAITQE010000224.1:5934-6280 GCA_036833235.1 Opitutus sp. | reverse complement strand
GCGCCAGCAAGCTGGCAGCCTACAAGATACGATTCCAAAACAAAAGACCTTGGAGTCATCCAACCGCCGACCCCTGACTTGGTTTTCATGTCTGATGTCGTTTTGCGGCTCAGTAGGAGCGGACGGCTCAGAAATCCTCCCGGCCGCCCCATACGCGCTCACCCGTTCTCGGCGCGCGGGTTGAAGCGCGATACGCGGGCGAGTTTTTCCCACAGTTCGCGCTCTTCGGCCGACGGCTCGGTTGGTACTTCAACTTTGGCCACGACGTAGAGATCGCCACGCCCGCCGGTCCGCGATGTCGGCAGTCCCTGGCCGCGGACGCGCAGGCGACGGCCGGTGTTCGTCC
>DAITQE010000224.1:0-5924 GCA_036833235.1 Opitutus sp. | reverse complement strand
ATGCGCAGTTTGACGCTGCCGGAGAGCGTCGGCACTATGACCTGCGTGCCCAGCACGGCTTCCCACGGAGCCAGCTCCAGCTCGTGATAAAGGTCGGAACCGCGCACCTCGAACTCCGGATGGGCCGCGAAGCGCACGCGCAGATAGAGATCGCCCGCTTCTGCGCCGCCTTGACCAGGGGTGCCTTTCCCAGGCACGCGGATGCGGCGTCCTTCCTGCGCGCCAGGCGGTATCCGAACTTTGAATGTCTCCGTTTCCTGTTCGCCAGTACGCGGATCGAGCCGTTGCAATGAAATGGAGCGCATCGAACCTTGCAGCGCTTCGTCGAGCGTGACGAGAATGTCCCCCTCGATATCGGTTCCGCGCACGGGATAATCCTGATCGGCGCGCATGCCGCCCCGCGCCCGTCGCTGCCCGAAAATATCCTCGAAATCGCCGCGTTGCTGGCGTCCGCCGAAGAACTGCTCGAAGAAATCGCTGAAGCCCGTGCCGCCGAAATGATACTCTTGTTGTGGTCCGCCGGTTGCTCCGCCCCAAGCCTGCTGCGCGCCGGGGCGCGAGGCGGCACCGCCCGTTTCCCAATCAGCGCCGAGTTCATCGTATTTGCGCCGCTTTACCGGATCGCTGAGCACCTCGTTGGCTTCGTTGATTTCCTTAAACTTCGCCTCCGCGCCTTTTTTGTCCTTCGCAACATCCGGATGGTATTGCCGGGCTAGTTTGCGGAAGGCTTTCTTGATATCATCGTCGCTCGCATCGCGTGGCACGCCCAGCACGGAATAGTAGTCTTTAAATTCAACAGCCATGAGAGTCCTTGGGGTGGGTCTGCATTCGAAAGAATGTTAGTATTCGAGAATCGCAGTTGAATCAACTCGCTGGCGTCGGTCGTTCGCCAGCACCAGTGTCTTCCATCTGCGATGCGTGACAGGGAAGTAACCAGCGAAGATTTTCCCATGCAGGGCAGGCCGCAAAAAAGCACAAATTTTTTTTTACGCTGTTTGTACCTTTTTGTGGCCATTCTCCTCGACGGTTAAACACGCGCATGCTCGAAGCCATTCTCCGAAACTACCGCTGGTTTGATCATCCGGAAGGGATGAAGTTTGCGGAGACGTATCGGGATAACTTCCGCAGCGTCGGTCATTGGTTGTTTCTGCCGGGTTCGATCTCAGCGTTTCACCGCCTGACGAATTGCGAGGAAATTTGGGCGATTCATATCGGGCGGCTCTCTCTTCACATGATCGATAGCTCAGGCGGATATGAACGCGTTCGCTTGGGAACGGATGTCGCAGCAGGAGAAGTCCCCTTGGTGACTGTGCCACGTGGCGGCTGGCAGGCAGCCGAGTTGCCGACGCTCCAAGCCTTCGCATTTGGCACTAATGTGTGTGCGCCGGTTTTTGATTACAGCACGTGCGAGATGGGAAGCAGAGAGCAATTGATCCGTTCATTTCCGCAACACAAGGAACTCATCGGGCGTTTGACGCATGATCATCAGCCCTCCGTTTAGCCGGGCTTGACCGTTGGCGCACGAGGTCGTCACCCGTGCTTTCGCAGATATTTGCTGATCGCTTGAGTGCGCGAATGGACCTGCAGTTTCTCGTAGATGCGCCGGATGTAGGTGCTGATCGTGTGCATGCTCACGCCGAGTGAGTCCGAGATTTCCTTGTAGAGATAACCCTTGCTGAGCAGATCGAGGACCGATTGTTCCCGCGGCGACAAAGCATCGAGTTCGCTTTTTGGCCCAGGCGTGCGAGCGAAGGATTGCACGACCTTGCGCGCGATGCCGCTACTCATCGGCGAGCCGCCCTCGGCAATCTGCGCGATGGCATCCAGCAACTCCGCGCGCCGCGTGCTCTTGAGCAGATAGCCGGTCGCGCCAGCGGCGAGTGCGGCAAAAATATGATCCGGATCCTCGTACACGGTCAGCATGAGAAACTGCGTGGCGGGCAACCGCGGCTTGAGCTGAAGCACGGCTTCCACGCCGCTGATGTCGGGGAGATTGATATCAACCAGGACCACATCGGGCTTTTCCGCAGGAATTTTTTCGATGGCGGGCGCGCAGTGCGGATACGTGCTGACGAGTTCGAGTGCGGGGGCGCTGGCAATAATACCGGTGAGGATTTGCCGGGTCTCGTCGTCGTCTTCGATAATGGAAATGCGCGTTTTCAGGAACCGTAACCAAACTCCAAGCCTCGGAATAGTGGCCACAAAAAAGCACAAAATGAGCAAAAATCGGAGGTTCGGCTTGTCTGACTATTCGAGTGTAGCGACCAGCACGTTTGTTTTACCAGGAGATGAAAAAGTGAACCTCCAACCTTTTGCACAGGAGGTCGCAGAGGAAGCAGAGAAAGCCAACGAGCCCAAATCCAGATCCCTTCCGATCTCGTTCAACTGCATCATTCCGTCTTAGCCGGCGCGCGTGATCCGCAGCGGGATGACGAACGTCACTACGGTGCCACCGAGAGGACGGGCCGCGATCGTGCAAGTGCCCCCAATTTCAACCATGCGCTGGCGCATGTTGCGCCATCCATTGCCGGACGTGAGGTGCTCCGTGTTGGGTGGAGTCTCTCCGTTGAGCACGGGAATACCGCGACCATTGTCGGAGATCGTCACCACCAGTGAGCCCCGATCAACCGACATCCGGACCACGACTTCGGTGGCTTGCGCATGTTTGACGACGTTATGGAGAGCCTCTTTGCAGCAGAGGAAGAGGTGATGGCGGATCTGACTGGTCAGCGCCGCTTCAGGCATGTGGCCCGGTGTTTCAAGACGACAGCGAATGCTCGCGGCACCGAGGAACGAGTGCGCGAAATTTCCCAAATAGTACACGAGACTCTCCGTGTTGTCGTGGCGGGGGTTCACCGCCCAGACGATTTCGTCCATCGACCGGGTGATACCGCGTGCGGCCTCGTAAATTTTTTCGAGAGTGGGAGAGTAGACGAGGCTTTCCTGCTGTGCGGACTGCGTTAATAGGCTGATCCGCGTGAGGCTGGCGCCGACGTCATCGTGAATGTTGCGCGCGATGCGTGCGCGCTCCTGTTCGATGGCGTTCGCCTGCTCGGCGCGCTCCAGTCGAAGGCGGAGGCGGCGATTGGCCCATTTGCGCACCGCGGCGGCGACGGTGGCGATCAGTGCAACCAGAAAGGCAATTCGCGCCCAGTCGCTTTGCCACCAAGGCGGACGCACGACGATGGCAAGTTGCGTGGGCTGGCTGCTCCAGGATCCACTGCCGATGCTGGCCATGGTACTGAAAACATAGCGACCCGGCGGGAGGCGCGGATACGTCACGAGCCGGTCTTCACCGAGCACCACCCAATCGTTATCGAAGCCATTGAGACGAAAACGCACCTGCACGCTTTCGGGCGCGGATAGGTCAAGCGCGGACAGATGTATCTGGATCTTGCGCACAGTAGATTGGATGGAGAGTTCGGCGGCGACCGCGCGCTTGACGCCGTCACAGGTGATGGCGGTGATCGAAACTGGGGGTGGAGAGTCGCTGGCCGGAGCCATCAGGGCGGGATCTGTACGGAGAACGCCGCGGCGCGTCGCAAACCAGAGCGTGCCATCGTGCGCCTTCGCCGCCGCCGGCTGAAACAGCCCAAGACAGGAGAGGTACGGCACCCCGTCGTCTTTCCCGAGGGAGATCGCGTGAACGTGATCGACTTTGCCCAAGCCGAAATTCCGCACCTCACGGCCGTGCACCCAGAAGATTCCACTGCGGGCGGCAAACCAGTAGCGATCATAGTCGTCCAGGAGGATCTGCGAAATGTTGCTGCCCGGCAGCCCGCGGCTGTCGTCGAGTGCCCGCGCCCGTGAAAGATCTCCGGCGGGAAAGATGATCACACCGCGTCGTGTCGCGCCGACGAGCAGCGTGCCATCGGTCTCGAACCGGATCACTTGCAGTGCGCCGCAATCCGATGCTCCAGGGAACGCCAGTCGTTCGAAGCGCTCACCGTTCGAGCGGAAAAGCGCGCCGTCAGCCGCGCCGAGCCAGATGCGACCGGACGCGTCCTCCGCGAACGCGCGCACCTCGCGACCATCGAAGCCCGCTTCCACGCCGAACGTTGTGACGTGGCCCTCTCGCCAGCGCGCCACTCGATCCGGATCGACCGCGAGCCAGTAGTCACCGTTGCGCGCGACAAACGTGGCACGCACGTTGCGGAAATTCGTCAGCCCAGGTACGCGAGTGACGGTTTGTGGCTCTGTGGCGCGGGTGCGAAATACGCCGATTCCTGTGGTCATCCACATCCACCCGTTCGGCGCGGAAAAAACCGACATCGCGCTGAACGCCCGCCAGCCTGCGCGTCGTGAAATCGGATCGACGACACCGTCCACCACCCGCGCCATGCCGCCGTCGCGATTGGCCAGCCACATCGCGCCAGTCGGATCTTCGGCGACCGTGAAGCTGAAGGTGTCCTTCAGGCCCGTCGTCTGATCGAAAAGCTGGTGCGCCTTTGGCCGCAACCGATCGAGCCCACCGCCGTTGGTGGCTGCCCAGATATCGCCGTCGTGATCCTCGCAAATCGCCGTGACCTCCTCGTTGGACGTGGGCACTCGCTCGACGGCGTGATCTTTGATCCGGAAGAGGCCCTGTGAGCGTGTGCCAATCCAGAGATTCTGGTGTTTGTCCTCGTGCACCGCCTGCACGAAATGGGCGCCCGCCAGCTCGGGGAGTTGCAGGATTTCTGTCAAACCGGAGCCGGTCCAGCGCAACAGCCGCGTGCGAGTCAGCACCCAGATCCCTCCTGTCATGCTTGTGCCGATACGCAGCTCCGGCTCGGGCGACGGCAGCGGGACATTGGTCCACGCGTCGTCGTCCACGCGACCGAGTTGGTTGCTCCTCACGATCCACACGTGGCCCGTCGAATCCGTGGCGAAGGTGGGAATTTTTTTTCCGACGAGCTCAGTCGGTGGTGGAAAGACCGTGACAGCTTCACCGTTCCGCCGCAGCACGGTGCCGTCTTCGCAACCGATCCACCGCGATCCATCCGGTGCTTCGAATATCGTGCGCGGTAATTTGCCCGCCAGCCGGTCTTCCCGCTCGAAATACCACGCATTGTTTCGCCGCACGGCGACTCCCACTTCATGGCCTGCCGCCCGCGTTGCTGGGACCGACGGCAGTCCGCGGACCTGAGCGAGACCGCGAGCGTAAAATTCGAACGGTACGCGGTTGCGGGCGAACGTCATGCCATCGAAGCGGGTCAGATCGCCATCAGCCGCCACCCACAAATATCCTTGCTCGTCCTGCACAACGCCAGCGAGTTCGTCGGTCGGAAGTCCCTCCTGTTCGTGCCACTCGCGCAAGGTGTAGCTGTCAGGCGCACGAGGCTCGGCCGCAGGTGCGACCACGGTCAGGCTCGCGAAGAACAACGACGCGCCAAAGACGAACGATGCCGAAGGGGTGGGGAAGCGAGCCATGAGAGGCAACGCATGGAAGAAAGCCTTCGGCGATTCTTTGCAACGCCTGTTCGGCCAAATGTCGGCCAATGGTCGAAATGTTCCCGCCCGCGTTGTCCCCAGAACCGGTGACATGACGGAGCATCCGTTCGGGCGCATAATGACGGCTTAACCCCGATTGCACCTTCCTGGCGTTCGCACGGATTACCACCGCGTTTCGACGTCTCTAGCCCCTCCCTTCATGACCATTTATCGTGTCCTCTCTTTGGGCCTTGTCGTAGCTACGATTGCCGGTTTGGCCCCGCTCGCGCCGGCGCAAACGAAGGCGTTCAACGACACCTTCATCGGTGCCAGCACGATCGACGCGAATCCGTCATCGCCCGCTGCTCCGACCGTCACCGCGGCATCGTATCAGCAATTGGCGGCGAAGCCCTTTAGTCCCAATCCGCCGGTGATCACCGCCGGAAATCTGCGTTTCGGCATCGTTGGTACCACCTCGGGGTTCAATCACCTCCAGGCGTTGTTCACGCAGT
>DAITQE010000223.1:5757-6289 GCA_036833235.1 Opitutus sp. | reverse complement strand
ATCGAAAACTCCTCGCCGTGACCGTCGCTGAGACTCGACTCGTCGGAGGCGAAGTCACGTTGCTCGATTTGAACGATTACGTCCTTCCGCTTTATCACGGAGATCTCGAAGACGCTGAGGGACTTCCGGCGAACGCGACGAAGCTGATCGAACTTATTAGCAGCCATCACGCGTTGTTGATCGCGTCGCCGGAGTACAATTCGATGTTCTCCCCGCTGCTGAAAAACACGATCGATTGGTGCACGCGCGGCGATGAGAATCCATTCATCGGCAAAGTGGCCGCGATCATATCAGCATCGCCGGGCGCGTTTGGTGGCATTCGCTCGCTCACGCTCGTGCGGCAACTCCTCGTTCATCTAGGCTGCCATGTTGTGCCGGTGCCGGCGACGCTGCCGCATGCCGACAAGGCCTTCGACGTGAACGGCAATCTCACCGATGCCCGAACGTTGAAATCCGTAAAAGCGGTGGCCGCCGCTCTTGTGGATGCGACGCGAAAGCTCGCAGGAATTACCGGGTAGATTGCACACTCGAG
>DAITQE010000223.1:4931-5747 GCA_036833235.1 Opitutus sp. | reverse complement strand
CTCGAGCGCAACTCATCGCCTGCGTCGTGCGACTGATGCCAGCACTACGGCTGAGCTAATTCACGAATCTTCAGATTCCGCACGATCAGGTGGCTCTTCACCGTGCGCAAACCGAACCAGCCTCTCGTGAGCGGCGTGGGATCGGATACGGAGAAAATCTTCTCGTCGTCACGCCAGAATTCCGCGACGCCGGCACGCGCCACGAGTCGAATGCGGTAGGTTTCGTTCGGCTCAAGCAGGAATCTTTTGTCGCGCAGGTCGTGCTCCGGCAGGAGCGGACGATTCGTCGTGCTGTTGTAACGGCGAAAACGCGTCGTGGTATTTTCATTACCGCCATAACCGACGTAATAGGTGAACAGTGAATCGTAGTCGGAGAACCGGCCGGTGCGTTGGTGGCCAGATGAAAACGGACAGCCATTGGTTGCAGCCGGATCCGACGCCATCCAAAAGCAGTTCATATCGGATACGCGATCGCGCGGTCCACCTTTCGACACGACTGTCACCTCGTACGTGATTTCCACGGGAGCGGTGAGCTTCTGGCGAAACCAGACGGTGCATCCATTAGCATCCTCGATCACGAGAGCGTCGTCTTTGGTCGTGACGGTGCCGCCTGGCATTTGTTCGACCGACCAGCGGCTAAGATCAGCGGTGGCGGGAATGGTGTTTTGCCTGGGCTTGTCGGCGCGCACGCACCCAGCCGTCGCGAAGCAGCCAAGCAAAACCAATAGTCGAATACACATTGCCGCAAAGGTTACTGCGCGCGGCGTTGCAGTGAAGCGGAAATATCGGCGCAGCTGGCCTCATGCGATTGGTGGG
>DAITQE010000223.1:0-4921 GCA_036833235.1 Opitutus sp. | reverse complement strand
GGTGAGGGCGCGATGTCCCGCCGAGCCATGGTCTTGGCGGGTCACCCCGCGGGTTCACCCTATCTGCGTTCATGGATCGAACGGTAGGTTGCGCGCTTGCCGCGCAACGGGGCCGCGGCGCGGACGTAGCGCGGCGAGCGCGCTACCTACAGCGGCCCTGCCGGCGCTGCGCGCCACCGACGTCGGCACCGATGTTCGTATCGTTGCCAACCTTATTTTCGGCTTTATCGGCTCACACCGATTCCAGCAGCTTGTAGAGACGTGCCACCATCGGCGTCGCGTCGTCGAGCAGGCCCGCGCTGATCAGGGCGTTGTCGAGGATCTGCTCGGCGACCAGTTTCGCTTTTTCAGGAGCGGCGGTGTGCGTTTCGAACAGACGCTTCATGACGGCGGAACGCGGATTGATTTCCAGGTTAACGCGAAGCGGCGTATCGGCGCCGTCCTTGTTCATCGCTTTCATCATGCGGCGCATGTGCGGCGACATGAATTTGTCGGCGTTCAACGCCAGCGCGGGCGAATCGACGAGACGGTCGCTGGCCTTCACTTCACTCACGCGTTCGCCGAGTGTCTGCTTGAGCCATTCGGTGAGCTTTTTCGTGTCGTCTTCACTCAACGCGCCTTCGGGCTTCGGCAGATCCGACAGCTTCACGTCGGCGTGATCGGCTGCGGTCAGCTTCTTGCTGTCGAACTCTCGCACGCTGTTCATCACGTATTCGTCAACGCTCTCGTAGCAGAAGAGGACCTCGAGATTGCGCGCCTTGAAGCCTTCGAGATACGGACCGCTTTCGATCGCAGCGCGATTCGGACCGACGAGATAATATATCTCTTTCTGTTCGCTGCCCATGCGCGTGACATAGTCGGCAAGCGACGTGGTTTTGCCTTTTTCGGTGAGCGATGATTCGAAGCGGAGGAGCTTCGCGAGTTGCTCCTTGTGCGTATGATCGATCGCGGCGCCTTCCTTCAGGAAAATGCCGAACTCCGCGTAGAATTCATTATAGGCGTCGGTGCGATTCCTGGCTTCGTCGTCGAGGAATTTGAGGAAGCGTTTTGTGATAACCTTGTTCAGCTTATCGACGAGCGCCTTGTCCTGCATCGTTTCGCGCGAAATGTTGAGCGGGAGATCCTCGCTATCGACGACGCCTTTCAAAAAGCGAAGCCATTCCGGCAGCAGGTTCTTCGGCTTGGCATCGATCAGAACCTTGCGGCAATACAGTGCGACCGATTGTTCCAGTCGGGAGAAACCGAGTTTCTCGGTGTTCTCCTTCGGCACGAAGAGCAGCGCATTGATCGACAGCGGAGCGTCGGCCGAAAAATGCAACCGAAGGCGCGGCTCATCGAAGGCATGAGCCTGGAACTTGTAGAACGCGGTGTACTCTTCGTCCTTGATCTCGTTTTTATTCCGCAGCCAGAGCGCCTGGATGGCGTTGACGTGTTTGCCATTAAGATTGATCGGGAACGAGACGAACGCGCTGTAACGCTCGAGGATTTCCTTCACTTTCCAGTCTTGGGCGAATTCGGAGCAGTCGTCCTTCAACTCGATGACGATCTTGGTGCCACGGCGTTCGCCTTCACTTTCCTCGATCTCATAGCTGCCGGAACCGCCGCTGGTCCAGACATGCCCGGGCTCGGCGGCGCGCCAGGAGTGCGAGTAAACTTTGACGGACTTCGCGACCATGAACGCCGAGTAGAAGCCAACGCCGAACTGGCCGATCAGGTTCGTGTTTTTCTGGTCGCCTTCAGCGAGGGACTTAAGGAATGCCTTCGAGCCGGAGTGGGCAATGGTGCCGAGGTTTTCCACCAACTCGGCGCGTGTCATCCCAAGGCCGAAATCCTGGATCGTGATCGTCTTTGCCTTGTCGTCGGTCGTGACGTTGATCTCGAGAGTGAGCTTGTCGTCGAAGATCTCCTTTTCCGTGAGTTGGAGGTGACGGAGTTTCTCGAGAGCGTCGGACGCATTCGACACGAGTTCACGGACGAAGATCTCTTTCTCCGTGTAGAGCGAGTGCGTGACGATATCGAGGAGCTGGGCGATCTCGGCTTGAAACTCGAATTTTTGCGGAGCGGTGGTGGACATGGGGGGATTAGTTGGAAGTAGATCCGTAACAGTTGAAAGATCGGAAAATAGATGGAGCCCGGTATTTTAGCAGGTTGAGGAAAAAATCAAGCGAGCGAACAAGCTAGTTCAGCAACGGGAACGGCGTCCGTTAACACCTGTCCTCGGCAGACCCGATGAAGCCCACGAAGTTATGGAAAGGTCACTCCTATCCGCTGGGTGCGACCTGGAACGGTACCGGAGTGAATTTCTCGCTGTTCTCCGAAAACGCCACGGGTGTTGAGCTCTGCCTGTTCGACGAACTGGGTGCGGCGGAGGCTGCGCGTATCCGTCTTACCGAGCGAAGTGACCAAGTGTGGCATTGTTTTCTCCCAGAGGTGCGGCCGGGTCAGCTCTACGGGTATCGCGTTGAAGGACCGTACGACCCACTTAAGGGACATCGGTTTAACCCCAACAAGCTCCTGCTGGACCCCTACGCTAAGTCAGTTGCGGGTCGCGTAGAATGGGGCGACGAGATGTTCGGCTATACGATCGGGCATCCCGATGCCGACCTCTCGTTCGATACCCGGGACAACGCGGCGTTGGTGCCAAAAGCGGTGGTCATTAATCCGGCGTTTTCGTGGGGCGACGATATTCTCCCGGACCGGGCGCTCCACGAAACCGTCATTTACGAAGTACACGTGAAGGGCTTCTCAAAACGTTGGGAAGCGTTGCCGGAGCAGCTTCGAGGAACGTATGCCGGGCTCGGCAGCCCGCAGGCGATTGAGTATTTTCAGAAGCTCGGAGTGACGGCGATCGAGCTGATGCCGGTGCACAAGCACGTGAATTCGAAACATCTGCTCGATCAAGGACTGAGTGATTATTGGGGCTATAACACGATGGGTTTTTTCGCGCCTCAGCCGTCGTACAGCAGCGAACAGGGAACGCCCGCTGCTGAAGTGGATGAGTTTCGCGCGATGGTCAAAAATCTCCACGCCGCGGGTCTCGAGGTAATTCTGGACGTCGTGTACAATCACACTGCGGAGGGCAATCATCTCGGCCCGACGCTGGGGTTTCGCGGAATCGACAACGCCGCGTATTACCGTTTGGTGGGCGACAACCCGCGTTATTACATGGATTACACGGGCACGGGAAACACGCTTAACGTGCCGAACCCGCGCGTGCTCCAACTCTTGATGGACAGCCTTCGTTACTGGGTGCTGGAAATGCACGTGGACGGATTTCGTTTCGACCTCGCGCCGTCCCTCGCGAGAGAACTGCACGATGTCAGCCGGCTCTCGTCGTTTTTCGACGTTATCCATCAGGACCCGGTTATTTCCCAAGTGAAATTGATCGCCGAGCCGTGGGATGTCGGCGACGGCGGTTACCACGTTGGTAATTTTCCGATACTCTGGGCCGAGTGGAATGGCCGTTACCGCGACACCGTGCGGCGTTACTGGAAAGGGGAATCCGGACACATGCGGGATTTCGCATACCGACTCTGTGGCAGCGCGGATTTGTACGAGAGCAGCGGGAAAACGCCAGCGGCGAGCATCAACTTCATCACCTCGCATGATGGTTTTTCGCTGCGCGATCTCGTTTCGTTCAACGAAAAACACAACGAAGCCAACGGCGAAAACAATCAAGACGGCGACAACAACAACAACTCCTGCAATTGGGGCTACGAGGGGGTGAACGCGCCCGAGGAAATCTTGACGCTGCGGAGGCGCGTGCAGCGAAATTTTCTCGCGACGTTGTTCTTGTCGCAAGGAGTCCCAATGTTACGAGCGGGGGACGAGGCTGGGGCCACGCAGCGCGGTAACAACAATGCGTATTGTCAGGACAATGAGATCAGCTGGTTGCCATGGTTACCGGACGAACATGCCGGGCGACTCGCGGATTTCACGGGCGCACTCATCCGCTTTCGTCTTTCGCATCCGGTGTTTCATCAGCCGAGTTTCTTTAAAGGCCGTCCGCTGCACGGTCGGGGCATGAAAGACCTGACTTGGTTCAACGCCGACGGTACGGAAATGAGCAAGAAAGCCTGGGCGACGGATTTTGCGAAGGTGATCGGGTTGGTGCTGAACGGTGACGCCTTGCATCTCACGACCGAAACCGGTGAGCCGATCCGCGATAAAACCTACCTGCTGTATTTCAACGCCCATAACGATGCCGTGACCGTTGGCGTTCCCGGACGCCGGGGAGTCCGCTGGCGTCAAATTCTGGATACTGCGGTTGAAAGCGGGTTTATCAAAGGGGGCGCTGTGCTGGCGTCGGGGGAAAAGTACATCCTGCCCGCCGTGTCCGTCAATCTGTTCGAACAAGAGGCTGGCTCTGGCGACGAAGCGCGCCGCGCGTTGCGCTTCAAGAAGACTGCGCCGTCGAAGGGAGAAGTCGTGGCGACCGGTGGTTGAAGCGCCGCCAAGGTAGAGCGGGCGAAATGATTGTCGCCCATGATCGGAACCATTGCCGTCGCGACCACCACTATGCGCGGTACGCACGGCACTTCGCGCGAGTTGCCGTGAGCAGCTTCGCATGCATTACAGATTTTTAGATCCTGCCACTTCAATCACGATGTCACTCGGCGCTCACGTCCATGCCGCTGGCGTGAGCTATCGGGCTTGGGCACCTGATCATCGGGCCATGACGGTCCGCATTCGGACGTCCAGGGGTGGCGCGCGAGACATCATCCTCGAACCTACCGAGGACGGGTATTTTTTTGCCACCGATCCTGCGGGCAAAGTCGGCGATCGTTATCTTTTTATTTTCCCGGATGGAGCGGCAGTGCCCGATCCGGCGTCGCGATTCCAACCCGAAGGGGTCCACAGCTGGTCTGAGTGTGTGGATTCGCGGGCGTACCGCTGGCGCTCAGCTGACTGGGAGCGGCCG
>DAITQE010000222.1:0-6290 GCA_036833235.1 Opitutus sp. | reverse complement strand
CAAGAAGTGGGCGCGTCGCGCTCCGGAGTGAAGCCGAATTTCGAAAGCGCGATGGTTCGATGGGAGCGCGGGCGTCCCGCCCGCTTTATCCGATCAATGCGGACGAGACGTCCGCGCTCCCAGGGTCGGGCCGAGTCGCGCGGTGACCACCTTAGGATGACAACTGCGCGCGACAGTTGCGGTCAGCGCCTGCAAAACTTTCCGATATTTATGTGGAAATGCGGCACGGGTGTCGCTTATTGAACTCTCCTATTCTCCAACAGTGAGCGCATTCCTTCGCCCTTCCTTTTTTTCTGCGCCGCGCCCCGGCGAGTTTTGATCGCGATGAACGTCTCCGAAATTACCGCCAAGGCGGAAGTGTTGCTCGAGGCTCTACCGTATATTCAGGATTTCCGCGGCTCCACGTTCGTCGTGAAGTACGGCGGCTCCTTCATGGATGATCCGAATCCCGAGGCACGTGAACGCGTGGCGCGTGACATTGCGTTTTTCGCCGCGGTGGGAATCAACGTCGTTGTCGTGCATGGCGGTGGCAAAGCGATCACACGCGCGATGGAGACGTCCGGATTGAAAGCGAATTTCGTTAACGGCCTGCGCGTCACAGACGAGGCGACAATTTCCGTCGTGAAGAAAACGCTCGATGAAATCGTCAACCGCGACGTCTGCGAAGCGATTAGCAATGCGCGCGGCAAACCAAAGGGCATGCCTGGGGACAGCGTGCTGGTTTGTCAGAAGCTCGCGGTCGACGATGACGGCGCGCCCATCGATCTGGGCTACGTTGGCGATGTGACGGAAGTGAAGGTTAAGCTCATCAAAAAGGAGATCGCGGAAGGTTTCACTCCGGTGATATCACCGGTCGCGGAAGGCTACGACGGGAAGCCCTATAACGTGAACGCCGATCTCGTCGCCGGCCGCGTGGCGAGCGCGTTGCGTGCACGGCGGCTGGTGTACATGAGTGACGTGCCAGGTCTGCTCGCAAACCCCGCGGATCCCGAATCACTGATTTCGACTTTGAAAATCGGCCAGGTTGAAGATCTGAAAAAAAAGGGCGTGATCGACAAAGGCATGCGTCCGAAAGTGCAGAGTGCGATTCGCGCCCTGCAGGAAGGCGTGCAGCGCGTCCACTTCATCGATGGGCGTCTCCCACACTCGTTGCTGCTGGAAATTTTCACGGACAAGGGAATCGGCACGGAAATTGTGCAGGGTTGATTTCGTTATTTTTGATTTTCGATTTTCGATTGCCCGAACTGAAATCGAAAATCGAAAATCCAAATTCGAAAATGAGCACTCCTTCCATCGTCCGCACCAGCACCGCCGAGCTTTACGATGCGCATGTTTTGAAAAACTACGCGCGCGCTGCCCTCACGCTCGTGCGCGGTCGCGGCACGCAAGTGTGGGACGATGCGGGTAACTCATATCTCGATTTCACCTCGGGCATCGCGGTGAGCGCGCTGGGCCATTGCCATCCGCACTGGGTGATGGCGGTGCAGCGGCAGGCCGGTGAACTCATTCACGTCAGCAATCTTTTTCGGAATCCGAATCAGGGCGAACTCGCGCGGCGCCTCGTGAAGATCGCGGGGCCGGGTCGGGTGTTTTTTTGCAACAGCGGCGCGGAGGCCAACGAAGCTTTGATCAAACTCGCGCGGCTGCACGGGATGCAGAAAACCGGAGAGGAGGGAAAGTGCTACAAGATCATCTGCGCGAAGCAGGCGTTTCACGGCCGGACGTTTGGCGGCATGAGCGCGACACCGCAGGAAAAAATCCAAAAAGGGTTCCGCCCGCTCGTGCCGGGATTTTCATTCGGCGAGATCAATAATCTCCAGAGCTTTGCCGACTTGATCGATGCGGACACGGCCGCGATTTTCGTCGAGACGATTCAAGGCGAGAGCGGCATCAACGTTTGCACGCCGGAATTCCTGCGTGGCCTGCGTCAGCTCAGCGACCGGCACAATCTGCTTTTGATCCTGGACGAAGTGCAATGCGGGGTCGGGCGAACGGGAAAGTTTTATGCGTTCGAACACGCGGGGATCAGACCTGACGCCATTGGCATGGCGAAAGGACTTGGCGGCGGTTTCCCGATCGGTGCGATGTGGGTAAGCGAGCGGTTCGCGGATCTATTTCACCCAGGCAACCACGGTACGACATTTGGCGGCACGCCACTTGCGTGCGCGGCGGCGCTGGCGGTGCTCGATGTGATCGAGCGCGAAAATTTGCTGGAGAAAGTGCGCGTTAACAGCGCGCCCTGGCTGGAGGCATTGAAGCAACTTGCGGTGGATTTTCCGACGCAGGTGTTGGGTGCTCGCGGGCAGGGTTATCTCGTAGGCGTGCAGCTAGCGAGCGATCCGGCGCCGTATCTGGCGGCGCTCCGCGAACGTGGATTGCTGGCGCCGAGCGCGGGAGGCAACGTCGTACGGCTGTTGCCACCGCTCAACGTCAGCGCCGAGGAACTCGCGCGCTCGGTGGAGATTTTTCGCGCCGTCCTGTTAGCGAAGGCATAAGAGCGCGAATTCTTCCGGTTCAGATTTGGTCGAATCTGTAACGTAAATGCACGAGCGCAGGTGAGCTCGGAATTGGGTGATTTTTCACTCGTGCGGGAGCCTCAGGGGCCTACATTCGTCCGCTTCCATGAAGCACTTCCTCAAGGAGACCGACTTTCAGGCATCCGATTTGCCGGGATTGTTCGCGCTGGCCGCGAGCTTGAAGAAGAATCGCGGGCACCATTCGTCGCTGCCGCTCGCGGGGCAGACGTGGGCGATGATCTTCTCCAAATCCTCCACGCGCACCCGCGTTTCGTTCGAGGTCGGCATCAACGAACTCGGCGGCAATCCGCTCTTCTTGAATCGCAACGACATCCAACTTGGCCGCGGTGAATCCGTCGAGGACACGGCGAAAGTGCTTTCGCGCTTCGTCCACGGGCTGGTCGTGCGGACGTTCGATCACGCGGAAATCGAGATGCTGGCGCGCCACGGGAGCATTCCGGTCATCAATGCGCTGACGGATTTGCTGCACCCCTGTCAGATTTACGCGGACGCCTTTACCCTGGCGGAAAGGTGGAGCGGCGGGGGCGGTGATCTCGTCGGTTCGCTGCGGGGACGGAAGATCGCGTTTGTCGGCGATCGCGGCTGCAACGTGGCGAACTCGTGGATCATGGGCGCGAATCTTTTTGGGATGAAGATCTCGCTGGCCGGTCCGGAAGGTTTCGATGCGGCGCCGGAGTTCAACACCTTGCTTGCACGTGAAGGCTTTGCCGGCGGCTATGAATTTACTACCGATGCCTACGCGGCCGTGAAGGACGCTGACGTCGTTTACACGGACGTGTGGGTGAGCATGGGTAAGGAAGAGGAAACGGCGGAGCGCGTCCGCGTGATGTCACCCTTTGCCGTGAACAACGCGTTGCTTGCGGCGGCCAAGCCGGACGCGCTGTTCATGCATTGTCTGCCGGCGCACGTCGGGCAGGAGGTCACGCAGGAGGTTTTGGATAATCCGCGCTCGATCATTTTCGACCAGGCGGAGAATCGCCTGCACATGCAGAAGGCGATCCTGACGACACTCGCGAAGTCGGCTCAGAAATGATTTTGAACCGCGAATGGACGCTAATGGACGCGAATAATTTGATCCTGAAGGATGAGGTTTACAGGATCGTCGGGGCGGCATTTGCGGTGCTGGGGGAATTAGGGCATGGGCTCCACGAGAAGCCCTACGAAAATGCGTTGGTCGTCGAGTTCGGGTTGCTTGGCATTTCCTTGGAGCAGCAAAGGCGGTTTCCGGTGGTCTACAAAACCGTCCAAGTGTCGGAGTACGTGTCGGACCTAATTGCGTTCGGCAGTGTGATCGTCGACGCGAAGGTCATCGATCGGATCACCGATCACGAGCGCGGCCAGATGATGAATTACCTGCGTATCACTCACCTTCAGGTTGGCTTAATCATCAATTTCAAACGCGCCAAACTTGAGTGGGAGCGGGTGGTTCTCTCCGACTATTCGCGTTAATTAGCGTCCATTCGCGGTTAAAAACATACAACTTTCACTCATGAAAATCGTTCTCGCATATTCAGGCGGTCTGGACACGTCCGTCATCGTTAAGTGGCTCAAGGAAACGTACGACGCAGAGATTGTCACGTTTGCCGCCGACATCGGGCAGGAAGAGGAGCTGAAAGGCCTCGCGCAAAAGGCGAAAAAAACCGGCGCCTCGAAGCACTACACGCTCGATCTGATTGAGGAGTTTGCGAGCGATTTCATTTATCCGATGATTCGCGCGAACGCGATTTACGAAGGGCAATACTATCTCGGCACTTCGATCGCGCGCCCGCTGATTGCGAAAGCACAGATCGACATCGCGAAGAAGGAAAACGCCGACACGGTCGCGCACGGCGCCACGGGCAAGGGCAATGACCAGTGTCGGTTCGAGCTCACGTACATGGCGCTGGCGCCGGATTTGCAGATCATCGCCCCGTGGAAGATTGAAGCGTATCGCGAGCTTTTCCCCGGTCGCGCGGAGATGATCGCCTATTGCGCGCAGCATAAAATTCCCGTCGAGGCTTCGCTCAAAAAGCCATACTCGATGGATCGCAACCTTCTCCACATCTCGTACGAGGCGGGCATTCTCGAGGATCCGTGGTTCGATCCGACGACGAAGGAAAACAAAGGAATGTTTAAGCTTTCTGTTTCGCCGGAGGATGCGCCGGACAAGGCGGAGTACGTCGAACTGGAATTTGAGAAGGGCAACTGCGTCGCCGTCAACGGCAAGAAGCTTTCGCCAGCTGGCGTGTTGAAGACGCTGAACAAACTCGGTGGCAAACACGGCATCGGCCGGGTCGATCTCGTCGAGAATCGTTTCGTCGGGATGAAGTCCCGTGGCGTATACGAGACGCCGGGCGGCACCATTCTCATGCAAGGTCATCGGCAGATCGAGTCGTTGACGATGGACCGCGAAGTCATGCATCTGCGCGATTCGTTGATCCCAAAATATGCGGAGCTCGTATATTACGGATTCTGGTTCGCGCCCGAACGTGAGGCGTTGCAGGCACTCGTCGACAAGAGTCAGGAGTGCGTAAGCGGCACCGTTCGCCTGAAGCTCTACAAGGGCAACATCATCACCTGCGGCCGCAAATCGAAGTATTCGCTGTACGACATGAACATCGCGTCAATGGAAGGTGTGAAGAGCTGGTACAACCAGACCGACGCAGCGGGCTTTATTCGGTTGAACGGCCTGCGGCTTCGCGCGCGCTATTACGCACAAGGCGGTCCGAAAGCTTAGTCGCGGCAGCTGTCAGACGCTGGGCATTTAAACCTCGAGGTAGTGGCGGTCGTCGCGACCGCCATCACCACACGTGGCGATCAGGGACGACCGCCACTGACAGGTGAGTGTCCGTAGCGATCCGACGACGCGCTCAGAACAGCGAATTCGCGACGATGCCGACGGCGGTGATCGGGCCGGAGTCGCTCATGCCGTCGAGTGCGCGATCGGCTTTCTTCAAGGTTGATTGCGCGCTTAGGAAGAGCTGGTCGTCGTTGATCAGTTTACCCAGCGTGCCTTCGCCTTTCGCGATCTTGTCGGAAACAGAGCGGAAATTCGCGACGGTGGCCTTAAGATCGTTCGCGGCAGTTTCATCGTAAACGAGCGCGCCGAGCGTACCTTTGCCTGATTTGACCTGATCGATAATTCCCTGCGCATTTCCCATAAAATCCTTTGCGCCAGCGGCGGCGTTCTTGATGTCCTGAACTGCCGCGAGCAGTTGATCGTGCAGTGCCGGATCGTTGACGAGTTTGCCGAGCGTGCCTTCGCCTTTGTTCACCTTTGTGGTGATGTCCTGCAGGTTCGCCATCGTGATGGAGACCTTCTCCTGATTATCGGTAACGAGCCGGTCGAGTTTCTGGAAGAGTCCAGGTTCTTTGCCATTTCCTCCCATCGCGTTGCCGAAGGCACCGAGTGCGCCCTCTAGCTTCTGCCCCAGCGCGCCGATGTCGGCCATGATGCTGTTCAAATCAGGTGTTGCCTGCGTGCGGATTTCAGAGCCGGGCGTGAGCGCCGGAGCAGTCGGCGACCCAAGATCGACGCCGATATAGTTCGTGCCGATCAGACCGGCCATCGAGATGGTCGCAACGGCGTCGTTGGGGATTTTGGCGTCGGTGTTGATCCGAAGAACGGCTTCGGCGCGGCGCTTCTCCGCGTTGAGGTGGGTTTTTTCGACGATGCCGATTTTGACGCCCGCCATCCGCACCTCGTCACCGTTCTTCAGTTCCTTGAGGCTCTGGAATGGCGCGATGATGGTGTAGCCGTCCTCGCGAAAAAGT
>DAITQE010000221.1:0-6319 GCA_036833235.1 Opitutus sp. | reverse complement strand
GTGCTAGCCATTCCAAGATTGTGGGACGCGATTACCGATCCCTTCGTCGGCATGATCTCGGATAATTGTCGCTCTCGCTTCGGACGGCGGAAGCCAATTATTATTTTAGGAGCGCTCCTGCAAGCCGTCGCGTTCGGCGCGATTTGGATGGTTCCGGCAGGGCTGAGCCAAACGGCCACGGTCACCTATCTCGCCATCACGTTGATTATTTTCTACACATGCTTCTCCATTTTTTCGGTGCCGCTGATGAGTCTGACCTACGAGATGACGGCCGACTACAAAGAGCGCACCCGCGTCTCGGCCTTCGGCGGTTTCTTCGGGAAAATCGGTGAGCTCTCCTACAGCTGGGTGTTCTGGGCGGCAAATCTGGCGATCTTCGGTTCCGTCATGCATGGCATGCGCGCCGTGGGGTGGACGATCGCCATTTGTATCATGGGCCTGGTCGGTATGATTCCAGGTCTGTTCGTGCGGGAACGCCAGTTCCAGCGTGTCGCCCAGCAGGCCAAAGTGCGCTTGGTCCCCGCCCTCAAGGCGTGCTTCAGCAATCGCGCATTCTTGATCCTCATCGGATTCACCGTCTGCCAGGTGCTCGCTGGGATGCTCTCCTCCAATATCGATTACTACCTCCTCGTTTATCACATGAACGCGGGCGACATCGTCGAGGGCACGAAGTGGAAGGGCGTGCTCTCGACCGGCTTCGCCATCGTCGGCATCGCCGCGATTTACCCGGTGAACTTTCTGGCCAACCGTCTCGGCAAGCGCACGACGCTCTTCATCGTTTTCGGCCTGAATCTTCTCGGCGGTATCGCCAAATGGTTCATCTACACGCCGGGCAATCCCTGGAAAATTCTCCTCGACCCCCTCCTCTGCGGCCCTGCCTGGACCGCGGTCAACATTCTCCAGTACTCGATGCTGGCCGACGTGTGCGACGACGACGAGCTTCGACACGGCATGCGACGCGAGGGCATGCTCGGGGCGCTTTTCTCCTGGATTCAGAAAACAGGTTACGCCCTCGCATTTTTCGGCGCCGGTTTGGCGCTCAACCTCGTCGGTTTCCATGCGGCGCTCGGCGGCAACCAAGCTCCCGGAGCAATCCTTGGGATGCGGCTGATGCTCGCGGGCTCCATCTCCGTGTGGTCGATCCTCGCGATCGGGCTGTTGCTCTTTTACCCCATCAGTAAAAAGCACGCCTACGAAACGCGCGATAAACTCGAGGCGCGTCGCGGTTCCATTGCCTCATGACAAAACCTGCTGCCATCACATCGTCTTCGCGCCTTAAAATGGAGTCGCGATCAATGCCGCCGCCGGACACAGGTGAGAACATGCCACGTTCTGATCCAGCGATCCGCAAAGGCAAAAAGCCCACGATTTACGACCTCGCACGCATCGCGGAGGTTTCGCCCGGGACGGTCAGCCGCGTCCTCAACAATCGCGACAAGGTCAAGCCCGAGACGCGTGAGCGCGTCCTCCGCGCCGCCAATGCGCTCAATCTCAAACCACAAGTTTCCGTCCGCTTTCGCCAGGTCGCCATCCTCTCCGAACCAACTTTTCACGATCGCATCGAAGGTTACGCGGCGACGATGACGGCGCACCTGTCGTTCGCATTTTCACGGCGCAACATCGGAGTCGTTCTTCCTTCGAATCCGTTCGAGCAGCTGCCCAGCCTTTTCCTCGACGGGCTGATCGCAGTGACCTTCGACAAACAGCTCCAAGCTCTCCTCGCCGAACTCGAAACCCGCATGCACGTTGTCTACATGGACAAGTTCGATGTCGCCGCCAACGAATACGCGATCCGCTCCGACCATTTCAATTCCGGCTACCTCGCCGCCCAGCACTTCATCGCCCGCGGCAAACGCAAGCTTGGCTACCTCGCCGGGCACAGCAACGCGCCCTACGTCGAGCGCCTGAAAGGTTTCAAGAAAGCCTTGGCTGAGGCCGGCGTCCCGGCTGACGAACGCCTCCACGTGTTCACCGGTCCCGCGACGAGTCATCTCTCCGCCATCACGCGCATCGTGCGCGGCGGCGCGGACTGTATCTACGTCCCCGGTACGAGCTATCAGGCGATGGAGTGCCTGCACATTCTAACGTATGTAATGGGAATCAAAGTACCCCAGGAGATCTCGATCATCGGCGGCGAAAACGAAGGCATCTCCGCCATCCAAAACCCGCCGCTCACCACGATCGAAGAGCCCCTGCGCGACATGGCCGACCAGGCCGCTGCCATGCTCGACCAGCTCACCTCCGGCGCCCGCGTCGCCAGCCGCCACGTCACCCTGCCCGTCCGCTTGATCGAACGCGACTCGGTTGCCTAAACGCTCCCCGCTCCCCGCCCGCGGTTAATTTCGTCTCCCAATGGTTAAAGACTTTTACTTTTTATCAAACTCGAAACCCGCGCGACGGCTTCTCCCATGATTCTGCGGATCGATCTTTCCCGCCACTGGCTCTTTCGCCGTCTGGAGCCAAATTCGTCCGAATTAACGGCGTCATTCGTCGACCTGCCGCATTCACCTTTCATCGCCGACCTGGACGGGCGCGAGCACTGGTTTGGCGAATGCGAATACGAACGCGAACTCGCCCCGCCCATCCTCGCTGCCGGCGAACGCTGCGTCTTGTGGATCGGCGCCGCGATGCAAGTCGCCCGAATCTTCATCGATCAACAGGAACTCGATCGGCACGAGGGCGGCTACTTGCCCTTCGAAGTCGATCTGACGGACAGTCTTCGCGGCTGCTCACCCGTCCGCCTGCGCATACGCGTCGACAACCGACACAACGCCGACATCCCGCCCGGCAAACCTTACGACGATCTCGATTTTTGCTGGTACGGCGGCCTTTACCGGAGCGTGGAACTACGCATCAAAACCGCCGTTCACATCACCGATCCCGTCGCCGCGGACGAGATCGCGGGTGGCGGCGTTTTTCTGCGCACCCTCGAAGCGTCGCCGAACCGCGCCGTCGTGTCGGTGAAAACTCATCTGCGCAACACCGCCGTCACTCCTCACGCGATCCAGGTTCGCGTGTCCTTGCGCCACGATGGCAAAGACGTCGCGTGCACCACATCCGACCCGATTCACCTCGACGGGATGACCACCCTCCAGGTCGAGCAATCACTCGCCTTCGATCACCCGCGCCTGTGGAGTCCCTCCACACCCGTCCTGCACGAGGCCGTCGTAACGGTGCTTGATTCCGATGGCGCAGCGCTTGATTCCCAGCGCGAGCGTTTCGGCGTGCGGCGGATCGCATTTTCCCGTTCGGGCGGCTTCACGATCAACGGCCATCGTCTCCGTCTTCGCGGTACAAACCGCCACCAGGAACATCCCTACGCGGGCTACGCCGTGCCGCGAGCAGCCCAGCACCGCGATGTCCGTCGCATCAAGGAAGCCGGTTTCGATTACGTCCGGCTTTCGCACTATCCGCAGTCGCCCGATTTTCTCGACGCATGCGACGAACTGGGCGTGGTTGTGATGAACTGCATTCCCGGCTGGCAGTTCATGGGCGGCGAACGCTTTCGTGAGCTGTGCTATCAAAATGCCCGCGAGGTCATCCGTCGCGATCGTAATCACCCGTGCGTCGTGCTCTGGGAACTCTCGCTCAACGAGACGAAGATGGACGAGCCGTTCATGGCGCGGCAGCACGCCATCGGCCACGAGGAATTTCCCGGCGATCAGATGTTCACCTGCGGCTGGCAGGATCGTTTCGACGTTTTCATCCATTCGCGTCAACACGGTGAAATTCATCGATGGCAGAACGGCGACAAAGCACTCGTCATCGCGGAATACGGCGACTGGGAATTCTACGCCTCCAACGAGGGCTTCGACCAAAAGACCGGAGCAGGCGTATTCGCCAGCTGGAGTCACGGGCGGAAGCAGCGCCAGGATGGCGAGCGCGGTTTGCGGCAGCAGGTGAGCAACCATGTCATCGCACTGAACGACACCCTCAGTTCGCCCGCCGTGCTCGACGGCCAATGGTCGATGTTCGATTATCCTCGGGGCTATGATCCGATTCGCGCCGCCTGCGGAGTAATGGACATATTTCGACTGCCCAAATTCTCTTATTTTTTCTATCGCAGCCAGCGCGACCCCGACGAGGCGGGACTCGGTTGGCGTGTCGGTCCCGTTGTCTTCATTGCGTCTCATTGGACGCCGGCATCGGATCTGCGCATTCCCGTTTTCAGCAATTGTGAAGAGGTCGAACTTCGGCTGAACGGCAGCATCGTCAGCCGGGAACGCCCCGCCAAAACGGCGTTTACTCAGCATCTGCCACACGCTCCCTTTGTTTTTCACCTGCCGCGATTTTCCCCCGGTACGCTGGAGGCCGTCGGCTATCTCGACGGCCGGGCGCGGGCTGAACACATCGTCGCCACCCCCGGTGCGCCCGCCGCGCTGAATCTGGTCGTCGACGATCTCTGCATTACCGCGGCTGCCACGGAGCCGGATTTGCTTTGCGTTCATGCGGAGTTGCGTGACGCCGACGGCATGCTGTGTGTCGAAGAAACCACCACGGTCCGCTTCGTACTCGAAGGCGACGCTGCGGTGCTCGGTCCGCTGACACGTTCCGCCGAGGCCGGAATCGCCTCTATAGCTGTGCGCCTTCCCGGCGGTTCAACCGGCTTCGAACTGAACGCCAGAAGCAAAGCAACTGGCGAGACGCTCGCCGCGAACATTTGTTGGCGTAGAAATTCCGGCGAAACGACACGAAAAAAAACAGGCGGCGCATTCGCCGTGGCGCATTAACTCGTCATCTTTCCCCTCGCGGCCCCACCGTCTGCTGCTTCCCCGTCTCACGCCTGTCTGACCGCCTCACCGTTTACTGTCTCACCGTCAACCGTCCGCCATCTGTCCGTCTCCCCGTCCCGTGAATGCACTCGTGTTGACCGCCCCGTCCACGCTCGAGTTGCTCGAACGCCCGACGCCGCATCCAGGACCAGATGAGATCCTGCTGCGGGTGCGAGCGTGCGGCATCTGCGGAAGCGACATCCATGGTTGGGATGGCTCAAGCGGTCGCCGGAATCCTCCCCTCATCATGGGCCACGAGGCAGCAGGAGAAATCGCTGCCGTCGGGAGTCGGGTTCGAACTTGGAACGTAGGCGATCGCGTTACGTTCGACTCGACCATTTATTGCGGCCGCTGCGAATATTGCCGCGCGGGGCAGGTCAACTTGTGCGACGATCGCCGGGTCGTCGGGGTGTCACCGGCGGAGTATAAGCAGGACGGCGCGTTCGCCGAGTACCTCGTATTGCCCGAACGGATTCTGCACCGCATCCCTGCAGAAATGCCGTTTCGTCGGGCCGCCATGGTTGAACCCGTCTCCATCGCGGTCCACGCTGTTCGGCAGGTTTCCATTGCTTCGACCGACTCGACGGTCGTCGTGGGGACCGGGATGATCGGATTGCTAGTGGTTCAGGCACTCCGGTGGGCTGGAGCGAAGCAAATCATCGCGATTGACCGCGAAAGCAGCCGGCTCGCCCTCGCCCGGCAATTGGGTGCCACCACGACGATTCAATCTGACTCGAATGAAATTCCCGCTGCGGTTCAACGGCTGACGCGCGGTCGCGGCGCCGACATTGTCTTCGAGGTGGTTGGCGCCGCCCTGACGGTTCAACTTGGACTTTCCCTGTTGCGAAAAGGCGGATCGATGGTGCTCGTCGGAAATCTCGCGCAGAAGATCGAATTCCCGCTGCAGCAGGTAGTAACTCGCGAGCAAAAACTTTACGGCAGTTGCGGGTCGGCCGGCGAGTACCCGCTCTGCATCGACCTGATCGCTCAAGAACTCATCAAAGTCGATCCCTTGCTCTCCGCCGTTGCCCCGCTCACCGAGGGAGCCGCGTGGTTTCAACGCCTGTCATCCGCGGAGGGCGGCAAATATCTTAAGGTAATCCTCGAGCCATGAATCTACCCGAGCTGTTCAATCTCGCCGGAAAAGTCGCCCTTGTGACGGGCAGCAGCCGCGGGCTCGGCCGCCAGTTTTCAATCACCCTGGCGCGTGCCGGCGCAGACGTCGCCATCACCAGCCGGCGCGCTGCGGCGCTTGAAGAAACCCGTCGCGAGATCGAGGCGCTCGGCCGTCGTTGTTTCCCTGCTGTGCTGGATGTACGAACGCCGGAAAGCATCCAGTCCTCCATTGCGGCGGTGCATGAACATTTCGAAAAAATCGACATCCTCGTTAACAACGCCGGCTGCAATATCCGGAAGCCCTCGCTCGAGATCACGTGGGACGACTGGAATACCATTCTGGATACGAACCTGCGCGGTGCGTTCTTCGTCGCTCAAGCTGTCGCTGAACGGATGATTCCGCGGAAATCCGGCCGGATCGTGAACATCTC
>DAITQE010000220.1:0-6321 GCA_036833235.1 Opitutus sp. | reverse complement strand
ATAAATGTCCTCGTCGCCGTTGAATGCGGTCAGCACCAGGAAACGCGCGGCGGGCTCTTCGCGGCGGATCAGTTCGATCGCCTCGATGCCGCTTTTGATGGGCATCCGCAGATCGATGAGCGTGAGGTCGGGCCGATGTTTTAGAAAAAGCTCGATCGCTTGCGCGCCGTCGCTGGCTTGGGCAACGACCTTCATGTCCGGCTCGGCGTGAATGACCGACGTCAGTCCGCTCCGCACGATGGAGTGATCGTCGGCGATCAGAATGCGAATTTTCGGTTCAATGCTCATGCGACTGGGCTATTTCGCTTCTTCCAACGCTACCGGGTGCGACTGATTCGGTGGTCGGCGTCAGAGGAATTTCCACCGTGATGCGCGTTCCGCTCTCGTGACTGCTCTGAACCGTGAACTTGCCGCCGAGGCGTTTGGTGCGTTCCGACATGCCGAGCAGGCCGAAATGATTGTCGCCGGGAACGGGCGTCTGTCCGTATTCGAACCCCGTCCCGTTGTCCTCGATTCGCAGGAGGAGCGAGGTCGCACCAAATTCCAACGTGATGCCCACCCGGTTTGCGTTCGCGTGTTTGACGACGTTCGTGAGCGCTTCCTGGCCGATGCGCAGGACGTTCTCCTCGACGACTTCGGGGAGAGAACGCTTTTCTCCGTGAGCGGCGAAGGATAATTGCATGGCCGTGCCGTCCACCAAATGTTCGGCGCTTTGACGAAGCGCATTGGCAAGGTCGAACTGCTCGAGTTCACGCGAACGCAGATCCCAAATCGAGCGGCGCAGCTCGACCTGACTTTGGCGCAGCCAGTTGCGCGCAAGCTGCAGATGATCGTTCGAACCTTCCGGGCTGCGCTGAAAAAGTTTTGCGGTCGTATCCAATTCGAGCGCGATCCCGGTGAGAGTCTGCTCCAACGTGTCGTGGAGGTCGCGCGCGAGTCGTGTTCGTTCCGCGAGCACGGCTTTGAACTGAAGCTCCGCGGCTTTTCGCGCGGTCATTTCCACCTGCAATTGCGCGGAGCGCTCGATGACTTTTTGCTCCAGCGTGTCATGCGCTTTCTCCAGCTCGCTCAACAGAAAACGCAGGCGCGCATTTTTCTTCGAAACCGTGAGCGACCACGCGAGGACGAGAATCAGCCCGGCGCTCAATATCGCCACGCCGACCAGCAGTCGCGCGGGCGTGAGCCAGCTTGGTTTGACGAGCACTCGCATACCGCCGGGCGATGCCAGCAGGAGCCGGAGTGTTCGCAGTTTTCCAGCTGGATCTGCATCGGCCAGGCAAACTCCGTCAACTTCCACCACGCTGCCGACGGGGATCGCAGCAAGCGCGGCGTTTTCCTCGTGGTCCTCCCGTTCGACCGTGAATCCGAGTTCGCCGCCTTGAATCAGCCACGTGGTTACGACGCCGGAGAATCCGTTGACGGCTTGCGTGACCGGCCGGGTGGCGCGATCGACGATTTTTCCGCGGAGAGTAATGAGCTCGGCATGATGCAGGCCGTTTTTGATTTCATCGATCGGCACCACAGTCGGCAGAATCGGCGAAGCAGACGTGGGCGGTGAGCTTGCGGCCTTCAGCGCAGTGTCTCGGAGCAGCGGAAGGTGGTTTTCGTATTCCAAAAAGCCGACTGCTTCGACCTGAGCGCCGAGCGGCCACGACTGGCTTCTCGTGCTTTCGATTCGAATTCCACCTGAAGCGTCCTGGATAAAAATATCCTGACCGAGGCGCTGAAGCGTCAGGGTGCCGAGAACGTGAACCCGTTTGGCGGAACCGCTGCCGCGCCGGTATTGAGCCACACTATTGAGTGGAATGATCGGCTGGTTGAAAGGATCCGCGGTTTCCGCTTCCAACACGGTGAAGTCTTCGTGCGTGGGAACGTACACCGCCACAGAGGTCAGATGGCGCAGCGCCGCGTTATAATGGGTCGCGGCCGTGCCGCGGACTCGCACCCGTGCGGCCACGAGCGATTTAAGGTCGCCGGTTGCCGGAGCCTTGGCGCAGACTTGCAGGCGATAACCTCCCACCGCGAGGTCGATGTTGAGACGCGTGCCTTCGATTTCAACGGTGCGCACGACGCCGGAAATTTCCACGCGTTCACCGTCTTCCACGCCAGATTCGAGATTCTCGATGAGCACGGGTTTTGCTGCGGGGAGGGGAGCGGTGCCGATCTTCCGCCATTTCGGCGCGCTGATGATCGGTGCAAAGGCGCCGGGGTGACTCACGCCTTCCACCGTCACGAGATCGCCGGGACTCGGTCCGGGCATTTTGAAATTCTCGACAAAAACGCCGCCGGTTGCGTCTTGTAGGAAGAACTGACCCAGCCAGTCGCTCTCCGAGGCGGTGACGACGCCCGTGACAGTGATCGGCAGACGTTGTCCGGCCAACTCGGCGGGCAGCGATAAAACGTCCGCGGCATGCGTCAGTGGTTCCGCCGCGCCGAGTGACGAGAAGGCGAAGAGTGCGACGATTGCGGCTGGTGCGGCGAAAGATGCCAGTGCAATTTTTCGTTTTGATGCCGAACTCCATTTCAACCTGTCCGACGTAGGCCGCCAGCTTGCTGGCGCTCCAATCGCGCGAGCAAGCTCGCGGCCTACGAATTGCGCGCCCCAAGCAAAAAAAATTGGCGATGCCAGCGTGCGACGCGCGCTATTCTTAATTTCCATTGGGGCGGCGGGGTTGCTTCGAATCGCAGAGTGGGCGTGCGCGTCAGCAGGTCGAAGGCTGTGCACGCGGTGAATTTTTCCAAGTCTTCTCCAGCCCCTCGAACGGGTGATTGTTGGGATCCGGGGAAAATGATAAACTGCGTCCGGATCGACGAAGGCCCCCTCAGATCGGATCCCTCGGCATCCTGTGTCGCTTCCGCCGCCAGCAACCCCCAAAGCCTCAAGCAACAGAATTATGAACCCCAGAAAGTTGATTACAGCCCTTTCCGCGTTCGCGGGACTTTCATTCGGCCACGCCGGATTTGCCCAAACCGCGCCGGCGGCTTCAGCGGAAACCAATCCCGGCGCCAACGCGACTGATGAGGAACCTGTCCTGCTCTCGCCCTTCGTCGTCGACGTTTCCAGAGACAAAGGTTACCGCGCCACCAATTCTATTTCCGGCACGCGATTGAACACTGCGATCAAGGATCTGCCGATGCCGCTCGAGGTAGTCACGGAGCAGTTTTTGCGCGACACAGGCTCGACCGATCTCCGCCAGAGCTTGCGCTACAGCTCAGGCATTTTGCTGCAGACTCAAAACGACTATGGCGCTGCTGCGGGCAGTTTTTCCACGACGCCGGGCAAGATCAATAATCCGGAAGGACAGACGGCCAGCCCCGATCAAACCCACATGAAAATTCGCGGCTTTGAGACGGAGTCGGTGTTGCGTGACGGCTTTCGCCGTCAGAACTCGACTGATTCCGTCAACATCGCGCGCGTCGAGATCGCGCGTGGCCCCGCCTCGTTGCTGTATGGCGTCGGGAATTTTGGCGGTGTCGTCAACTATCTCACCAAAACTCCCGAGTCGAAACCGAGCAGTGAAGTCACGCTGAGCGTCGGCAGCTACGACTTCAAACGCGCGACAATTGACGTAACGGGGCCGGTGACGCCGGCGGGCACGGTGGCCTATCGGCTTACGGGTGCGTGGCAGGACACGGATTCGTACACCGACTTCAACAGCGAGAATCATTTCTTCATCTCGCCAGTGATTACCTGGCGGCCGTTCAAGGACACGGAATTCCTACTGGATGTTGAATACGGACGACAGAGCCAGAAAGGCATTGGCTGGCAGGATCTCCGCGCAGCGGTATCAGGTTATGGGAACGACAGCGCCGGCTACAATGGCGACTTCCTGAAGATCCCCGGCAAGGACGTGAAGACCTTCCGTTGGAGTGGGCCGGATACGCGGCGCGACAGCGCAGCATCGAACGTCGAATTCAAGATCACACAGAACTTTGGCGAGAATCTTCACCTGCTTGCCGGCGTCGACCACTCGACGTTCACGTTCGACCAGCTGGACAACCTCGCCGCGCTGCAAACGGTTTCCTCCGGCAGCAGCGTTCCGGCGTGGGCCATCGCTCCGATTACCTACGCCGGACTTTCGCCGACTCAGGCCGGCGTGCCGACCGGGCCACAGCCATCGACGATTTCGTATCAGTGGGAGAAACACCGACAGGATAACGTTCACGACCAAGTGCGCGTCGAATTGAACTATGACCTGAAGCTTTTCCAGAGTGCCTCCAAATGGCTGCGAATGGACAACTCGTTCCTCGCTGGATTCAGCTACACGAAAGAGAAGGTAGAGGACCATACGCGCCAAACGCCGGGAGATTTGGCAAATTATCACAGCCCCGCCGATTATGGTTATCTGCGGTACGGCAAACAAGGCGACGGCTCGGCGGATTATCCGCTAGTCGAATGGGATAATCAGAAAGCAGAGACCTCGAACCCGGCGCTTTATGCCGTGTATCAGGGCAAGTTGCTTGATGACCGGCTTACGTTGATCGCGGGCATCCGCCGCGATCGCAGTTGGAATAGCGTTTGGAGTTATAATCCTGAATACGGCTCCGACGGAAATCCGCGCGGCGATACAGAGGCGCACACGGCCGATAGCGAGACGAGCAAAGACACCACACGTCAGTACGGCGCGAGCTTTGCCGTCACTCGTGAGGTTTCGGTGTACGCGATGACCTCTGAGGGCGTGGAGCCGAACTATCAGGGCAAACTTGATTTCAACGGCCGTCCGCTTCAGGCCGCGCTGGCGAAGAACAAGGAAGTGGGTTTGAAGCTCGATCTGTTCAACGGGAAGCTCTCCAGTACAATCAGCCGTTTCCAAATTACGCGGACCCGCTCGCAAGTCGGCAGCTCGAGTTTATTCTGGTTTGTCCCTGTCGCGTCGGCCACGCCCAAGTTCGATCCCAGCAAGGATATCATCTACAACGTCAACGATCAGAATCCGTTCAACAACACCTGGAACCAGACAGCCGTCGACTCTACCGCGCAATGGAACGCAGCCGCCGCAGCGGGCGCAGTTTACCAAGCGACGAATTCGACCGGCAGTACGAACTGGTATGTCAACGCCTCGAAGGCGACCGGCGCAGCGTTTCTCGATGCCATCTTCACGAATGCCGCGAAGAACAACTACGACTGGTGGGGCTGGCTCTACAACGGCTCTGATCCGGGCAGCCTGCCATTCGACAATCTGGTCAACAACGCGACGATGGACGACAACGGCGCGCAAAAAAGTGTCGCAACCGGCAGCGACCGCTCGTCGGGTTGGGACACGCAGCTGTTGTTCACGCCGACTGAGAATCTCCAAGTCATGCTCTCGTGGTCGCACGTCACGAAAGTGGTGCTGAACGCCCAGACCTGGGCGAAGTATCCATATCCACAGGACCGGTGGGCGATCTGGTATGCGCCGTACACGTTCGCCGCGACGGCGGGGCGTCCGCTAAATGAAGTCTACAAGGACCCGGCCGACACCTCGACCTTCATTGCATTTGGCACTGGGCTCGCACTCGACGACACGCCGAAAGACCAGGCGACGTTCTGGATGAATTACCAGTTCCCCACGCAATCGGCGCTCAAGGGATGGGCGGTCGGCTTCGGCGGTTACTACGAGAGCGAACGCTCGATCTATCCTGCTTTCGGCCAAAATGCGCTGGATAGCAACGGCAAGACGATCTTCCTCTCCACGCCATCGCGGACGTCGTACAACGGGATGATCAAGTATGGTTTCAAACTCCATGGGCGTGACTCGAGTGTCCAACTCAACGTCGAGAACATCGCGAACGACACGAAGCTTTATGGATTCATCTATGCTGCACCGCGGCGGTGGCAGCTGACGTTCAATCAAAAACTCTAAGGCGACAGAATGCAGGCGAGCGCCGAGAGTCGGAGGCTGCGTTGGAACGAGACATTTGGCTGTAGGCAGCGAGCTTGCGCGCGCTCGAAGAAGCGCGCGCCAGCTTGGAGGACGCTGTTTCTCAGAGTGGCTGATGGCGGTCCCTGCGCTCCCGCGCGGGAGGCATAGACGTCGGCTCTACCTCAAATACATGATCACAGCCAAGCAGGAGATTTCATACCGCGGCTGCCGCAACCAACCTATCACTCGTGCTTGTGATCGTAATCGTGCTCGCGAATCGGACCGCCCGATCACGAGCAAGAGCACGAAATCGTCGCAAACATGAACGATCCAAACCGATATTAACACACCGTGTCACGGCGCTCACTCTCATGCGTAGATTCATCTCATTTTTTTTGGCAATGTCATTCACCGCCGCGGTCGCTCCGGCTCGCACGTGGTCCCTCGTCGAGACCGCACGCGACAATGGCCACCGTCT
>DAITQE010000219.1:0-6327 GCA_036833235.1 Opitutus sp. | reverse complement strand
CGACTACACTGAATACTTCAACAACGAGGCCGAGCTGGCCTCCACGTACCCGAGCGGCACCTACGCTATTCTGGTTGCCGGTGGACCTCTTGCAACGACGACGACGTTTACGTTTTCCGCCGGGGTGGCCACACCGGTGACCATCACCAATTACAGCGCTCTGCAAGCGGCTGCCGCCACCGCGCAGCCAGTCTGGCAACCGATTCCTGCCGCCGGCACGGTCGAGGCGCTGAGCATCAGTCTGGAAAGTGCGGGCGGTCTGGAGCTGAGTAGCGAAGACCTTTGGAGTGCCCGGGCGACCACCGCAACGTTGTCCAACTTGCTGGTGGGCGAGACCTACACCGGCGTTTTGAGCTATTACGGTCTCGATGTCACCACCGCGAACGATGGTCGGACGAACATCGGTTCCGGAAGCGGATTCGTGGTGGCCTTTCCAGTGTTTCGCGGAGCCGTGACACCCGCGGCGCCAGCAACGCCGATCGGCGCCGGCGCGTATGCGTCAGGTCCGAGCGAGGTAACCGTCTCCTGGCAACCTCCAGGCGGAAGCAATCCAGCAACCGGATACAGGCTCGAGCGGGCCGCAGACGCGTCGTTCAAGACCGGAACGATTGCCATGGTTCTGAGCTTTTCCGCCACGTCTTTCGTCGATTCGAGCGTCGCCCCGAACACGACCTATTACTATCGGCTCTCAGCCACAAATGCCGCCGGCACCTCCAGTCCGACCGCCGGAATGCAAGTGCAAACCCCCGCAGCAGCCGGAGTGGGCGCCACACGTTTCGTCAATATTTCCGCGCGGGCCTATTGCAGTACTGACAACAAGGTGACGATCGGTGGCTTCGTCGTCGGCGGAACGGCATCGAAGCGCGTGCTCGTTCGCGCAGTCGGTCCCTCACTCGTCGCGCAGGGCATCGGGGAGACTGAAGCCTTGCTCGATCCGACCATTGAAGTTCATCGTGGTTCGTCGGTCATCGCGGCAAACGACAATTGGGGAAACAATGCCAATGCCGCCGAAATTGTTACTGTCGGCGCGCAAGTTGGGGCGACGCCGTTGCTCGATACCGACACAAAATCAGCCGTGGTGCTTCTCACGCTCGAGCCTGGAGTCTACAGCTTTGTAGTGAACGGAAAATCGAACACCTCCGGCATCGTGCTCCTGGAAATCTATGATGCAGACGCGGCGGGCGGTTTATCCACGTTCGTCAATATTTCCACCCGAGCCCACTCGACCATCGGCAACGGCGTGACAATCGGCGGTTTCGTGATCGGCGGCGGCGCGTCAAAGACGGTTCTCCTTCGCGCGGTCGGTCCGACGCTTACGACGCAAGGCCTTGCCTCGGATGAGGCCCTCGCGGATCCCGTGATCGAGCTGCACCGAGGTGTACCGGTAATCGCGAGCAATGATAATTGGATCAGCGATCCCAACGCGAACCTGATGGTGGCCACTGCCGCTCGCATCGGCGCCGCGCCGCTGGCCAGCGGCGACATGACCTCCGCTGCCCTGTTGCTGAAATTGCCGCCCGGAGTTTACAGCTTCATCGCTCGTGGAAAATCTGAAACCTCCGGCATCGTGCTGGTCGAAGTCTACGACGCAGATTAACCGAGGCGGAGAATCGGTGCCGACGCGTTCGAACACGCGGCCATGTCTCGTCACGCCGGCGCGTGCCCGCGGACGCCTTCGAGCACCGCACTGAATTAGCCCAGCGATCCTTGGATCGAACTTGTAGGTTGCGTGCTCGCCGCGCAACAAGTCCGCGACGCGAACGTAGCGCGGCGAGCGCGCAACCTACACCGAGCGCTGAGTTTTCCACCCTCTCCGCTCCCGGCTGCATCCACCAATCCGACCCAAGCGCGAGATATTGTGCACAGCGCCGGAACCGATCAAATCTTCGGCACCCGCATGGTGCTGATCATCGCGCTTCCGCTGAGCGCGTATAAAATCGCCAGCGGATGAAGCACCGCGCCCGCAAGCTCCCAACGGCCCAGCCAAAGCGTCGCACCGATTCGGTCCTGAAAATACAATACCGCGAGCAATGCGACGAGAACAACGCTGGTGGGAATTGGGGTGCCTTCGAAATATTTAACTTTGCCGCTTTCATCCGACAGGGCGTCCGCGGTCGCGTTGAAGCGCGCGAGACGGCTGATTCCGCACGCGACGAAATAGAGCAGAATTGCCACGTCCCACGCGCCGCGCAGTCCAACCGCGAAACCAAGCGTGGCCGGCGCCATCCCAAACGAGATCACGTCAGCCAGCGAATCGAGATCAGCGCCGAGAAACGAGGTTCGCCGGCGCCATCGGGCCACGCGACCATCGGCGAAATCGAACACCAAAGCCACGGGCAGCAAGCTCATCGCAGTCACAAGCCATCGTCCTTCCTTCGTCACGAGATACTGCATGGCCGCAAGCACGGAGCCACTGCCGCAGAAGCCGTTTCCCAACGTCAGAAAATCCGCCAAGATGAACGAGCGGATCATCGAAAAGCGTCGTGGCTTGGGCGGGGTTGTTTCGATCGGCGCCATCCCGTTTAGTATCCGCCCCACCGCAGACGTTCCCATGCGAGAACGGAAGTAAAATAAGAACGGCCGCCTGCATGCAGGCCTCGTGGTCTCCAATCGTCCGGCCATTGCTCTGCCGCCCATCGCCGGCATGACGACATCGGTAATCACCAGGCGAATAGTCGCACCTTGATCGGCGGTGACGATGCGCAATCCTTCTTCACCATTCGCGGCGGTCACGACGTTATAACCTTGGGTCTGCAACACGACGGAAACCAGACGCCGCACTTCCGGATCGTCCTCGACGACCAGCAGCTTTTCGGTTCCCCGCGGCAGCGGACCGGCTGGTGAGTTCAACATTATCGTCGATCAGTTGCCGCAGCATGCCAGCCGTTTCTGCGATTACTTCATTCAGGTCGAGCACCGCGAACTGCACGGTCTCTTTCCGACTGAAGATCAGCAATTGTCTCGTCAAACCCCGGCCCCGATCGGCGGCGTGGCGGATAGCCAACGCAAATTTCCGGAGAGGTTCGCCCTCGGCCAGCTCTTCCGTGATCAATTCACTATAGCCGAGGATGACCGCCAGTATATTGTTGAAATCATGCGCCACGCCCCCGGTGAGCTGGCCGACAACTTCCATTTTTTGCGCTTCAATCAGTTCCGTCTCGAGTCGCCTCACCCGGCTGATGTCATGGCTGATTTTGGATACGGCCACAATTTCTCCATCGCGAGCTTCAATCGGCGCAATCCCCACTGAAAAATTAATCAAGGTGCCATCCTTGCGCCGGCGCACTGTATCGTAGGAAACAATCGGTTCGCCCTCCCTCACTTTTTTCATCGTCTCCAAATATCCCTGAGCGTGGTCGGGCGGCATCAGGATGAAGATGGAACGACCGAGGACTTCTTCCGCCGTATAGCCGTATTTGCGTTCAGCACCGTGGTTCCACGCAATGATAACGCCATCGAGCGTTAAACTCACGATTGAGTCTTCCGCATGTTCGATGATCGCCGCGAGGCGTGAGCGTTCTTTTTCAGCCCATTTTGGCTCAGTGATATCTTCGGCGATCCCAGCGTAACGGATGATGCAGCCCTGCTCGTCTCTCACGGGGTACGTCCGTGCCCAAACCCACCGCGTCGTGCTATCCGGCCGCAGGATACGGTATTCCTCGTTGTACCCCTCGTTCTCGAGCTTCCGGTCCATCGCTGCGGCAACCCGGGCATGATCGTCAGGATGAATCGAATCCAGGAACGTGTGGGAGTTGTTATACAGACTGGACCGGGAGCGACCCCAAATCTTTTCGTAGGCCGGGCTCACGTAGAGCACGGCCGTATCCGTCGCGTTTTTCATCCAGAACGCCTGCTTGAGATGGGTTACCAACTCTCGAAGTTGCGCTTCACTTTCGCTGCCATCAACGCTACCGGGAAGCGTGACGATTTCTTGCGACGCGACATTCAGCATGCGCTGCGAGTCTGCGGTGTCTTTCGTGTTCATGACGCATGGATCGGCATAAACCCCAGCGCAAGGGCCGCTGGATTGCCACGCCGGTGCGGGCTTCCACTTGTCTGACGCGCGAGCCGCAAAGTGCAAGCAATGTTCAGAAGCGCGAACCTAACTTTGCGTGCTCATCTCCTTGTCCCGTGACCTTCGGTCGAATGGCTTTCTGGTTTTGACGCTGACTAAACCGGCGACAACGTTTGCGCACCGCCGCCCGAGGATTGGTGGCTCAACCCACTGCATTCCCATGCGCTTCACGCCCCGTCCGATTCCGGTGTTCATCGGCCTCGTTGCTCTGTTCGCCATTGTTTGTGCGCCTTTGCCGCTGCTCGCGCAGCGCACGAACAAACCAATCCTTCACGGCAGCCACTGGGTTGCCGTCACTGGCAAACCGCTCGCCGCGACTGCGGGCGCGCTGACGTTTTCGAAAGGCGGCAACGCCATCGATGCTGCCTGCAGCATGCTCGCCGCCACCTGCACGATGTGGGACACACTCAGTTGGGGCGGGGAAACCCAGGCGTTAATCTACAATCCACACACGCATCAGGTCATCGGTCTTAACGCCCTCGGCGTGGCACCCACTGGCGCGACCGTTGAGTTCTTTCGGCAGAAAGGCATGAACTACCCGCCTGAATACGGCCCGCTGGCTGCGGTCACACCCGGCACTCCCGGCGGACTCATGGTGATGCTCGCCGAGTTCGGCACGCTCTCGCTCGAGCAGGTGCTCGCACCGGCGATCGAAATGGCCGACGGCTACGCGATCGAGGCGCAAGCCGCGAATTCGATGGAGCACTTCCGCAGCGAAATCGTGAAATGGCCCTACTCGCAACGCGTGTTCCTGCCTCATCTCGACGAGAAAAATCCCGCGACACGCGCGGCCCCTCGAGCCGGTGATCTCTTCCGCCAACCCGATCTCGCCGCAACGTTGCGTAAACTCGTCGAAGCGGAACGCACGGCGCTCGCCGCGGGCAAAGATCGCAAGAGGGCGATCATGGCCGCGTACGATCGTTTTTATCGCGGCGACATCGCACGCGAACTCGTCCGCAGCACGCAAGAGCAAGGTGGCCTGATCACGCTCGACGATCTCGATCGCTGGCACGTGAAACTCGAAAGTCCGGTGTCCACGACGTACAAGGGCGTCGAGGTTTTCAAACTCACCACCTGGACCCAAGGCCCCGCCATGCTGCAGGCGCTCAATTTGCTCGAACAGGCAGATCTGCGCGCGATGGGTTACAACAGCGCTCGTTACATTCACACGGTTTATCAGGCGATGAATCTGGCCTTCGCCGACCGCGATTTCTACTACGGCGATCCTGATTTCCCGCCGATCGAGCCGATCCGCGGACTCCTGTCGAAAGAATATGCGCGGGCACGATTCAAAACGATCGACTGGGAACGCAACGACGCCAACGCCCGCCCGGGCGATCCGTATCCTTTTCAAGGCGACATAAATCCGTTCGCCGAACAGCTCAAGCACTGGACGCCGCAGCCGCCGGCTTCGGCCACACGGCCCGCCGGTTTTCAAGTTTCGCTGCTGACGCCCGACGAGGCATTTCGCGCGGGCACGACCTCCATTCAGGCGGCCGATGCGAGCGGTTGGGTCATCTCCGTCACACCGAGCGGCGGCTGGATTCCTGCGGTGATCGCCGGAACGACAGGCGTCGGTTTGTCCCAGCGGATGCAGAGTTTCATTTTGGATCCGGCGATGAACCCCTTCAACGTGCTCGAGCCCGGCAAGCGTCCGCGCGTCACGCTTACGCCAACCCTCGCTCTGAAAGAGGGGAAACCGTTTTTGGCGTTCTCCGTGCAAGGCGGCGATTCACAGGATCAGAATCTCCTGCAGTTTTTCCTGAATGTCGTGGAGTTCGGCATGAACGTGCAGCAGGCGACAGAAGCGGCGAACTTCGCCAGTTTCCAAATGCAGTCGTCCTTCGGCGATCACCGTTCTGAATCCGGACGGCTCCAGCTTCGACAGGACGTCCCAGAATGGGTGCGGCAGGAGCTAACGAGAAAAGGATACGCCATTGAGCTGCTGCCGCGCGTGTATGCGCCGACAACTGCGATTTTCATCGATCAGTCGAAAGGTAGCTTTCAAGGCGCTGCGTCTGACTACGGCGAGGATTACGGCATCGCGTGGTGAGCGGTGCAGACAGCGCGGGCCTATCCGCAGGCAGACGTAAACAGAAATGGCTTCAGCCGCCGTCGAACTGTAGCCGGGCTCGGTGAGCCCGATCCGCTGATGCCATCAGCCAACTTCGGGGGGTGCTCCCGGACTACATCCCATGGTCTTTCGTTTTGATGGCGCAATCCGTTATGTGGTAGGCCGCGAGCTTGCTCGC
>DAITQE010000218.1:0-6340 GCA_036833235.1 Opitutus sp. | reverse complement strand
CGCCGTGGGTTTCGCCGACCTGCTGGATATCGTTGGCTACAACTACCAGGAGCTGCGGTATCCGTCCGACCACGCGAAGTTCCCCCACCGGGTCATTTACGGCAGCGAAAATCGGCACGATTACAACGCGTGGGCCGTGGTGCGCGACAACGACTATGTCTCCGGCCAGTTCCTGTGGACGGGAATCGATTATCTCGGTGAGGCGGGGAAATGGCCCAATCGCGGTAGCGGTTCCGGACTCCTCGATTTGTGCGGCTTCAAGAAGCCGCTCGCCTGGTTCCGCCAAAGCCTGTGGAGCGATCAGCCGATGGTGTACCTCTCCGGATCGGTGCAGGCCGCTGTCGCACGCGGGCCGATCACCACCCAAGGGATGCCCGTGCTCGATCGGGCCCGCCGCGCGCGCACCCAGGAACATTGGAATTGGCCGCAGGGCTCGATCATCACCGTGGCGTGCTACACCAATTGCCCCGAAATCCGGTTGTCGCTCAACGGCCGTGATCTCGGGACCAAGCGGCTCGCCGAGGCCGTCGAAGGCGTGTTGACCTGGACCGTGCCGTACGAGCCCGGCACGCTTAAAGCCATTGGCCTCCAGGACGGAAAGAGCGTCTCCGAATTCGCGTTACAGACCGCCGGCCCGGCCGCACGCGTGGAATTGCTGCCAGACGTCACGCAGCTGGCGGCTGATGACAACGCGATCTCTCACGTCGAATATCGGATCGTCGACGCCAATGGCGTACGGGTGCCGGACGCCGCGCCAGCCGTGACGTTCGAGCTCACCGGTCCCGCCCAAATCATCGGGCTCGGCAACGGTGACCTGAGCAATTCAGAGGATCCGCGCGGCCACGTTCACCGGGCGTATCAGGGCCGCGGCCTCGCGATCCTGCAGAGCACAACCGCACCGGGACCGATCACCCTCAAAGCCAGCGCACCGGAACTTCAGCCCGCCGTGGTCACGCTGCGGAGCGTCCAAGCGAACCACTAATGTGCTTATTCCTCAGACAAGCTCCGTCGTTGGGAGCGCGGGCGTCCCGCCCGCTCAGAGATCGGATGCGGGCGGGACGCCCGCGCTCCCAGGGACGAGCTTCACCACGGCTGCCGCGTCGTGAACTATTCCGATTATTCCTCATCTCATGAAATCCTTCGTTCATTTCACGCGCATTCTTGGGTGTTGTTGTGCTGCCGCTGCCCTTGTTGCCGTCGCCACCGCCGCGGTTCAGCTCGCGAGTCCGTTCACCGATCACGTGGTGCTCCAACGTGAGCTGCCCGTGCCGGTTTGGGGCACGGCAGAACCGGGCGAGCACGTCACCGTTAGCTTCGCCGGCCAGACGAAATCGGTCGCCGCCGGTGATAACGGCACGTGGCGAATCGACCTCGATCCGCTCACCGCGTCCGCCGATTCACGCGTGTTGCGCGTCACAGGTTCGGCCACTCTCCAGCCCATCGAGCTCACCGACGTCCTCGTCGGCGAAGTCTGGTTGTGCGCGGGTCAGTCGAACATGGATTTCACCGTCGCGAAAACGGAGAAGTATTATTTCGCCGGCGTGAACAACGAAGCGGCCGAGGTGGCCGTCGCGAATTATCCGCAGATCCGCATGTTCAGCGGCGAGTGGACGAAAAGCTATGAACCACGCGCGCGGGTCGGCGGGGAATGGAAGCTCTGCAGCCCTGACAATGTCCGGGAATTTTCCGCCATTGGTTACTTCTTCGCGCGGCGGCTGCATCAGGAACTCGGCGTCCCGATCGGAATCCTCACGCTGACCTACGGGGCGAGCACCGCGCAGGCCTGGATTCGCCGCGAAACGATCGCGGCCGATCCGACGCTCAAGCCCGTGCTCGAGGCGTTCGACGCCAAGGTGAAGACCCACGTGCCGCCCACTCCGGACGAGTTGAGTGCGTGGCAAGCCGAGGCGGACAAGGCAAAAGCCGCGGGACGACGCCCGCCGCGGCGCCCCAAACCCGATCCAATCCAGGACCAGCACAATCCTACCGTGATGTTCAACGGCATGATTGCGCCCGTCATTCCATACGGGATACGCGGCATACTCTGGTATCAAGGCGAGTCGATCACCTCACCGCGTGAGCTTTTCCCGCGCTGGAACGAAACGCTGATCACCGACTGGCGAAAACTCTGGGGCCGCGAACTTCCTTTCTATTTCTGCCAGCTCGCCGCGCTCGATAACAAAAGCAACAGCCCGCAGGTGCGTGAGTGGCAGACCGATGCGCTTCGGCTCTCGCGCACGGGCATGGCCGTCACCATCGATATCGGCGACCGCAAAAGCGTTCACCCGAAAGATAAACAGGACGTCGGCGACCGCCTCGCACGGATCGCTTTGGCGAAAGACTATGGTCGCAACATCGAATTCTCAGGCCCACAGTTCGTCTCTGCGAGGGCCGACGGCGACGCGCTGCGACTGACGTTTTCTCATTGCGCTGGCGGCCTCGTCGCAAAAGGCGGGCCGTTGCAGACTTTCGAACTCGCCGGGCCCGATGGAACGTTCGTTTCCGCCGAGGCCACAATCGATGGCACCTCGGTGCTCGTTCGCAGTCGTCAAATCTCGATGCCGGCCGCCGCGCGTTACGCGTGGTCGAACTATCCCGAGGGCTGCAATCTCTACAACACCGCCGGACTTCCCGCCGCTCCGTTTCGCACCAACCTACACTGAGTCGTAGCACGATCAGCATGACCGTGCTGATCGAACCGCGGGCAGACTACCCGCGATACGTCATCCACAATAATTATTATTCGATCAAAAAACAACATGCTGTCCTCTCTCGCCACTTTCAGTCGCACCGTCGCCTGCGTTTGCCTGCTTGCAACCATCAATACCGTTTCCGCCGTCGCGGATAAATCAGCCTCGCGCACTTTCGATTTCGCGCAGCTCTCGCCGACCGACATTTTCACCAGCGAACGTGGTTACGGTTTCGACCTCAACACTCATCCCGACGGCCCAAAGTCCTTTTATTTTTCCATCGCTGTTCCCGAGGGAAGCTATCGCGTGACCGTCACGTTCGGCGACCACGCCGCCGCGTCCGACACGACCGTCAAAGCCGAGACGCGTCAGCTCATGGTCGAACGCGCCGTCACCCAGCCCGGCGAATCCGTCACCCGCGACTTTATCGTCAACGTGCGCAACAGCCAGGTCCCTCCCCCCGAGAAGAATGCGCCCGGCGGATCCGCGGTCGTCTTGAACGATCGCGAAATCGGGCTGCTGCGCTGGGACGACAAGCTCACGCTCGAATTCGACGGACCTGCACCGCACGTTCGCTCCGTCGCGATTGCGCCGGTGACGGTTCCCACGATTTTCCTCATCGGCGACTCGACCGTCACCGACCAGCCCTACGAACCGGGCGCGAGCTGGGGGCAGATGCTGCCGCGTTTTTTCAAGCCGGAGATCGCCGTCGCGAATCACGCGGAGTCCGGTGAAACGATGAAGTCATTCATCTCGGGCCTGCGTCTTGCCAAAGTGCTCAGTCAAATGAAGGCCGGCGACTACCTCTTCATTCAGTTTGGCCACAACGACGAAAAGAAGAGCTGGCCGCAGACCTACGTTGAAGCGCACACGACCTATAAAGCGTATCTGCGCGCCTTCATCGCCGAGGCGCGCCTGCGCAACGCCACACCGGTCCTTGTCACCTCGATGCAGCGCCGCACGTTCGACAACCAGGGAAAAATCAAGAACACGCACGGCGACTATCCCGCCGCAGTCCGTGAAGTAACGCGTGAGGACAACGTGGCGTTGATCGATCTCGATCGGATGAGCGTCGCTTTTTACGAAGCGCTCGGTCCGGCAAAAGCGCCGCTGGCCTTCAGCGCCGGCGGGAAGGACATCACGCATCATGACAACTACGGCGCATATGAGCTGGCGAAATGCGTCGTGCAGGGAATTCGCGAAGCCAAGCTGCCGCTGGCGAATCTGATCGTCGACGACTTCAAGGGCTTCGACCCCGCCCACCCTGACGCGCCGGAATCGTTCACGCTTCCCCCGAGCCCCGCCCGAAGCAACGTCACCCCGCGCGGAAACTAGCCGACGCGCCATTCCCTCAGCTACCTGTGGAGTCGGCCGTTCGGGCTCCGACATGCTGCTAAAACAGCGCTGCGCGCTGCAAAGTCCCCATAAAATCGGGTTTTCCCGGCACGCAGTGCCGATTTAGCAGCCTGTCGGGAAGAAACGCCCGCCATCACATCGAATTTTGGAGTTGAATATGTCACGTTCATTGGAAGGTCCGACAGGCTGCTAATGCAGCTGATTCTTGAAATTCGCCTCCAGCCGCCCCGTGCGCGCCGGTTCCGCCACCCGGGCAATCAACTCTGCGCGCTGCGCCTCACTCATCGGCACGAAATGCGCGGCGTATCCAGCGTTCTCTTTCACGTGCTCCACCTTCGCCATGCCTGACACCAGGCTCGACACGGGCAGCGACCACACAAACCGCAGCGCATCCTCGATCGACACGAGTTCCGGCACGATCGGCGCGAGCCCGCCGCGGCCGCGCAGAAAATCTCCCGCCGCCAGAGTCTTCATCGCCAGTACTCCCATCTCTCGCTCCTGCAGCTTCGGCAGAATATTGAGGATGAAGCTTTCGTACGACGGATCGGCGACGTTGATCGGCATCTGACACGTTTCAAACACGTCCGTCTCGTCCAACACGTGCGCATGGGCCCGCCAGGTCGCATGGCCCGTGAAGCCGATGTGCCGCACCTTGCCCGCCGCCTTGGCCTTGACCATGAAATCGAGCACGCCGCCGCTCCGCCGGCGATCGAACTCCTCCGGGCTGCGGAGGTCGTGCATCTCCCAAAGGTCCAAATAATCCACCTTCATGCGCCGCAATGATCCGTCCAGGTGTTTCTCCGCCGTTGCTGCATCCGTCGCCATTGTCTTCGTGAAGAGCAGAATCTGTTCACGGTATTTGGGCGTGAGATATTTGCCGTAGCGTTCCTCGCTGCCGCCATTCTGGTAGAGCTGCGCCGTCTCGAATGTGCGGATACCCACCTCCATCGCCGTCTCGATGATCCGCTGCGCCTCCGCCTCGGAGGGGCGTCCCACGTGCGACCCACCGCACGTCAACATGCACACGTTCAGTCCAGTGCGGCCCAGCTTCCGCTCCGGCAATCTCGGTCCCCATTTGTCAGACGACGCGCTGCTGGCCGGTGACTGATTCCCGCTGTCAGCTCCGATTGCTCGCGCCGCGACCGCGCCCGCTGTCAGGAGAGCCAGTCTCCGCAATGCTTCACGCCGGCTGATCATGCCTCAACGCTAACCGGATCGGCGCGGCGCTCAAGTGCAGTCGTTCCCCGGCCACGACCTGATCCGTTCGAGTCGTTCAACATTCCCTCGAGCCTGCTGGTGGATGCTCCGGCGATGCCTGGTCCGGCAAAGGCGCGGACGTCCGCAGCAGCGGCACGAAATATTTCCGCGCCGTAAACCACGCCGATGCGCGCACGGCGAGACACCATGCAATGATGATCAGACCCCCCATCATCAACGTTCGCTCGGGCAAGAAGCAATAAGCCGATACTGGAATCGCGACCAGCAGCGCACCAAACGCGATTCCGATGACAATGCCCGCGCCGCGGCCGATCTGTTGGCGCGCAAATCGCGGCATCACCAGCAGCCAGAATAATCCCGAGCACAGAACGGTCGCGAGCATCATGCCCACCACGACGAGGCAAATCTTCACGCCTGCAATGCTAGGAACCCGGCGCGATCTGTGCGAGGGCCGAGTGCACAGCATTCCAGCTGGTTCGCCTTGGATTTAATTCCCGCGATACCCGAGTAGGCGCGCGGGTAAAAACAGCAATGACCTGACCAACGCCAGCAGCGCTTCCATGACCGTTCCCACGATGCGAAACGGGATCGAAAGCAGCCAAAGCAACGGCCAGAGCACCAGAACCAGCAGCGCCAGCGGCCAGCAAATCGCCAGCAACAGCGCCCATAACACCAACGTTAGCAGCGTTTTCATTTTTGTTCAGGTTCGAACCTTTCTCATAACCCATATCTTCGCAAAAAGTCGCACGCCGGCGTCTTCCACCGAATTCAGTTTAAATATTTTGAGCCTGGGGTTTCGAATCCGAATAGCCCAATCACAGTCAGAAAAATGGAGTCAGAAAGATAAGCAGAGGAACCGAATCTGTGTTTATCCGTGTTCATCGGTGGTTAAAAAGGTCTGAGGCTTCGGCTCGTTGGGCACTCACTTCGCTTTCGCAATTTCCACCGCGTAAACTTGCGTGGCGCCGTGCATGTTCGAGCGGAACACGATCCATTTCTGATCCGGCGTGAACGTGACATTCGGCTCCAGCTTGTAGTCGTGCGCGCTCATGTTCACGAGCCGCTCAGCCACAAAA
>DAITQE010000217.1:1850-6358 GCA_036833235.1 Opitutus sp. | reverse complement strand
CACCGGGCTCGAATTTTATCCTCGTGCGGAGTTTGCAGGCTGATGCGGCGGGAAGACTGACCGCCATCTACGGAGGATCGGCCTATGTGATCGAGCTTCGCTCAGTCGCGACGAACTCGATCGCGAGCGTGATCTTTAAACCGGCGCCGGAAGCGTCCGCGGTAAAAGTGGACTCGCCACCGGAGCCGGTAAGGTTCTCGCCGCGCATCGGCCTTAGTTTGTTGGATCGGGCCAGGGCGTATCCTGTCCTGTCGAAGTCACTGCCCAAAGCCGTCGAGGGCGTGACGCTTCGAGCGCAGAATCGAAAGGTCGAACTGCCCAATCTGGAAATCACCGTTCAGGAAGTTTATCGATTCTCGAAAGAGGATGCGGTGGTGTTCCTGCTGCGGCTAAAGAACACCACGGATCGCGTGGTCGATCTCGCGCCGAGCAGTTTCGCGGCGCGCGTCGCGCAGGAACGATTTGAACAGTCGATCGCCAATGGCCCGCGCACGTTGGCGCCGGGAGAAAGCGCCGATGCAGAGTTCGCCATCGTCGGGCTACCGGATGGTACCCGTAATGATTTGAGCGCCGACAATGCATTCACGATTCTCGTCAACAGCTCGCGGCGCGAGGTGAAGGTCGCCGCAGTCGAAGCAATGGCGCCACCGATGGAGGTCCCGCAACCATGAATCCGCGCGCCGTCGGCAATTTTCTCAAAAGCAAGTTCGGCCTCTTCGTGGTGTTCGTCGTGGTGCTGTTCTCCGGGCTGTGGATTTATGGGCAGCATCAATCGAGTGAGCGCGAAGCAGCTAAACTCGCGACGCAACGCGCGAAAAGAATTGAGCTCGGCCAAGTGAAGCTGCCGCTCGACAAAGGGCTGGAAAACGGTGTGCCGCAGCAGGTGCGCCCGCCCACAACGCGCCAGCCTGACCAAGTAACAGATGACGGCATTGTGCCATTCCGGCCGCCAACGCCGACCGCTACGACCGCTGTTGCCCCGGCCAATGCGAAACCGAGCGCAATGCAAAAGCCGGAAGCAAAACCGCGGAAGGTCCATTACGCGTCATTGCTTGCGGGCTATGAACCGCCGCCCCGGACCGCGGAAAAGGCGGAATCGGCCGCACCGGAGCGCTTCGTTCCGTTCGGCACGCTGTTGAAGTGCAAACTCGTGAACACGATCGATAGCTCCGACCTGGATACGCCGGTCATCGCGTTGCTCTTGGAAGACGTGTGGCAGAACGGAAAGAATATAGTTCCGGCGAACACTTTTGTGCACGGCACTGCGCGTGCAGGGCGGATGCGTGATCGCGTGACCGCCGCCGGCGCTTGGCGGTTTGTATGGCAAGACGGACGCGAGCTGACGTTCAGCGGGATCGCGCTGGATAGAGAATACGAGCACGACATCGATGGCTATGGCATCACGGATGGATCGGGCGGCATAAAAGGCCGGCTCATGGCGACGGATGATTTGCAGGAATTGAAGGTGCTCGCGTCGGCCGCGTTGAGCGGCTTCGCACGTGGTACTCAGGACCGCTCCCAGACCGCGCTCGGAACGACGATCACCGGTTCCGTTTCCAATGGCGTGCGCGAAGGCGTTGGAGATGTTTTCGATCTCTACGCCAAGCGCACGCTGAAAGACATCGAAGATAACGGCTACTTCGTGCGCGTTGCGGCTGGAAAAGAGTTCTACGTTTACGTGCTCGAATCAATCGACCCGCAGAAGGCGACTGTGGCTGGCGTGAAATTGCGGAATGTAGCGGCCAAATAACTCAAAGCCATTTTCCGTCGATTTCGGCCGCAACTTCGTTTCGGCGAACGAAGCGGCGAGGCCCCCCGTCGACATCAGCGGGCTGCGACTAGGAGATGTGCGGCGTTCAGCCACGTATTCAACGCGTACTGATATGTGCGATACTTATTCGCGGCGCTTCCAGGCCGCTCATACGAGGGATCCGCTTTGGCTTCGTGCAAATTCGCGGACAGATTGGTGATTTCAGTACCGAGAACCTTCGCGCACCGATCAAAATAGGAGGAATTCTTGAGCGGTCTAGCACACGCGAGCAGTAGCTCGTTGCGCGCAAGACGGCTGCCAACATCCATAGGGGCGGCCTTGTGGCCGGCACGTTCAAAAAGTGCAAATAGTCCGTCACGCAGTTCGGGCCAATCGAATGGTTCCAGCGTGCTTATCAACTCGGCTTGATCGCGACTCGTGGTTTCGCTTATTCGATCTTGTCGACTGATCATGTGATTTGGAAAACACTTCTCGAGAGCGGCGGCGAGGTTGCTCCTTCTATCGACTGAACGCGGATCATTTCGCAGGAAATATTCATCGCGAAATACAAGACGATGCAGTGCGTCGTACTCTTCAACAGGATGATTACGACGAAACGTCGCGACAGTGGCGATTTGCTGCTCCTGCGACTCTCGCTCGAGCCGCACTGCAATTCTTACGACTTCGTCGTAATCGACAAGCGGACGTCGTATCAGAGCCTCAACAACACGTCGGCCGTCTTCAGGATAATAGAACAGGAGTCGCTGAACTGCGCCGTAACAGCGGCCGGGTTGCACGCCGAGCGCGTCGTTTTCCCACGCATCGATTTCGAGGTGGTGTTCATGCTCTTCGCGAGTAAGCCCAGTCCAGTCCTTGCGCGCGGCGTCGGCAAGTGACAGGATTTCAACGGGCGAGTTGAGGCTCCGGGACCGAACCCAGAGGCTCCCATTCTTCATCACGGAACCAAACACGACGAGACGTCGGTCGACGATTTGTCCCAATGCAAAGAAACATAGGTCGCCAACTTTGATCGTGTATGACTCGCCCGCCTTCAGCTCCCGCGTGGTCTTGAAATCGACTTCATGGTTCACCGGTGGATTAAATTCGGCGCCGTCTTGGCGCGGCTCATATTGATCGTCGAACCATGTTCCGCCGTCATTGATCATGTTAGGAATGCGGTATTCGACCAGATGCGTAGGACGAGCGTCGGTGAGGTGCGCAAGGAGCAGCGGAACGGCATTCACCCCGCGGCGGATCAGTTCGGTCATTATTGGCGAACGCGGATCGCGCGGAAGGTTCTGCTCGAAGCGCTGCGGGACATCCAATGGCTGGAACGCCAAGACCATTGCCGGCCAGCGCCGCTGCGGGTTACCAGGCGCTTCCTCCTGTAGGCGATCAATCAGCGCGTCGGTCGAAAGTGCGGCAACTGAGATATCGCTCGGAATAGTTTTCATGGCGACAGTGCCAGCGAGCGCAGACGCAGCGATGGAAAATCCGACGAGACCGCATCGAACAAGAGAAAGGGTCATGGTGAAAAGCGGCGAGTGACACATGATTGTGCGCGACGCCGCATCGAAGGCTGTTGTTAGCTCACCAATAACGTAAGGCAAGGAACGGGAATTCACCTCCACATCTCATAACTCACGCATGGCTACTCCGAGGCGAAAGAGGAATTGCCGCAAACGATTCATACTGATTGCAGAGCCATTTACTCGCACCGCAGCGCCACCATCGGGTCGACCTTCGCCGCCCGCCGCGCCGGCAACCAACAGGCGAAGATTGCGACGCCGAGCAGCAATATCGAAGCCGACACGAACGCGACTGGATCACTAGGTGACAGACCAAACAACAAGCTCGCGACCGCTCGCGTTGCGCCGAGGGCCGCACCCACTCCCACCAGCAAACCAAGCATGACGAGCACAAGCGATTCACGCAGGATCATGCGCAACACGTCCGCAGGCCGAGCACCGAGCGCCATTCGCACACCGATTTCACTCCGGCGTCGGAGCACGGCGTAAGACATGAGGCCGTAGAGGCCAATGGCAGCCAGGACGAGCGCGAGTCCACCGAGGAAGCTGCATAGATTCGCGAACAGTCGCTCCGGAGTGAACAGTCGATCGACTTGTTCCTGTTGGGTGCGTACGTCGGTCACGGGCAGACTGCTGTTGATTTTGTGAACAATCTGCCTGATCGCAGCAGTGATAGCGGCCTCGCCACCCGTGAACCGCACAACGAAATTCGCCGCGTGAACGGTTTCGGCATCTTGCTGCGAGAACGGGAAAATCACCACAGGACCCGGCGCTTGCTTCACTTCAGAATACTTCGTGTCCCGCACGACCCCGATGATTTCAGTGTCGGCGGAAGCTGAGCCACCGTTGCCGAAGTGTCGGCCAACGGCATCCTCGGTTCCAAAATACTTCTTCGCGAACGATTGATTGACGATGGCTACTTTCGGCGCTCCGGCGGCGTCGTGAACGGAGAAATCCCGACCTCGTACCAGCGGGATTTCCATCGTCGCGAAATACGCGGGGTCGACATTGTTCACTCGCACGCTTTCGCCGACCTTCGTCACGACGTAACCCGGCATGGTAATCGTCGTGTTCCAGTTGCTTTCGCTTAACAGCGCCACGCTCGCATAACTCGCGTGTCGGACTCCCGGCAGCCCGGCGATGCGTTCGCGGATTTCGTTGTAGGTCGCAAGTGCCTGCGCACTGCTGGAACCGCTTGCCGGAGCGTCGACCTCAAACAGCAGCAATTG
>DAITQE010000217.1:0-1840 GCA_036833235.1 Opitutus sp. | reverse complement strand
ACTAAAACCGATGTCTACATTTTGGAGATTGTGCAGCGTGCGCAGGAAAAGGCCCGCCCCGACCAGCAGAATCAGCGAAAGCGCGACCTGCACGATCATGAGCAATTTGGCCAACTTCGACCGCGAACCGGCGCCGGTCATTCGCGGTCCGCCTTGGAACTCGCTTGTGAGATTGATGCGCGTCGCGCTTAACGCCGGAGCCAGGCCGAACACGATTCCGGTTGCGAGTGCTACCACGGTCGTGAATCCGAGCACGCGCCAGTCCATCGATGTGTCGAGTTGCAAAGCGTCGCCGAAAGGTCGCATCAGAACCAACAAACGCGCTCCCCAAATAGCGAATACGAGGCCGGCAGCGGCCGCGATCGCGGCAAGCAACACGCTTTCCGTGAGCAACTGACGAATGACGCGACCGCGGCTGGCGCCCAGTGCGAGTCGCACCGCAATTTCGCGGTGTCGTGCCGCACTCCGCGCTAGCAAGAGATTGGCCACGTTGACGCACGCGATAATCAGGACCAGCGCGACCACTCCCATGAGCAAACGAATCGAGCGTTCATAGTACCGCCGAGCTTCGTAGAGCCCTTGACCACCCGGCTCGGCGCGAAGTCTAGGTCGCGGGATTTTAGTCGGGTCGACCGCTGGGGCGCCAGGCAGCGTGTTGACAGACAGATGGCCTCGGACCGACTCATGAAACGCGCCTTCAAGACCCGCGCACGCCTGGGCAATGGCCGTGCCGGGCTTCAATCTCCCCATGATACGCACCCACCAGAAACCCGGATCATGACCGTCACCGACGCCGCGCATTATCCGTTGGGAGAGCGCAAGAGGCAGGGTTACGTCCACGACCTGGCCGACCTGCATCGTGCCATTGAAACCCTGAGCGGAGACTCCGATAATCGTTACGGGCACGTTGTTGATCGATATCGATTTTCCGACAACAGCTGCATCACCACCGAAGCGGCGTAGCCAATATCCATAGGAGATCACTACTGCGGGATCTGCCCGCGGAGTATCGTCACTCGGTGCAATGAGCCGGCCAGCCGCCGCGGTCACGCCGAGCCCAATGTAATAGTTGCCGGAGACGACTTGGCCACTGCTGACGATTTCACTAGCGCCATCGACACTCACGTTGAGGGAACCCGAGTTAGAAAACGCGAAAATATCCGTCAGCGGGCTGGGCTGCTTGCGAAAGGCCTCAAAGCTCAAGATCGAAAATGACGTGCTCGTATGTAGGCTCGTCCCCGGTTCCTGTTCCAGCCAGCCGCCGTAGGAGTACGGGCGCACGTTCTCTTCGGAGACCCAGTTGAAGATAACGAGTTCTTGCGGATCTTTCACCGGCAGCATCTTCAGCAAAACGGCGTTCATTAGACTGAAAACGGCCGTATTCGTCCCGATGCCGAGGGCCAGCGAAAGTACTGTAACGGCAAAAAATCCGGGCGACTTCGTGAGCCCGCGCGCGGCGTAGCGCACGTCTAGCAACAATTGCTCCAGCCAAACCCAACCGCGCTGATCGCGGCACCGCTCCTTGATTTGCTCGATGCCACCGAACGAACGCATAGCTGCGTAACGCGCCTCTTCCGGCGTCATGCCATTCTGGATATTCCGTTCGATCCGCAGTTCGAGGTGATCTTGCAGCTCCGTGACCATTTCGGTCTCCAGCCGCCGCTTTCGGAATATTCCGCAGAGGCGAAAGAGGAATTGTCGAAGGCCATTCATCGTGTCCTTGGACGGTTCACTCGCATCGCAGCGCCACCATCGGATCGACTCTCGCTGCTCGCCGCGCCGGTATTGCCGCCGCGATCGTCACCACGAGCAAAAGCCCAACTCCTGCACTGAAGAACGA